>JAAYRP010000197.1 GCA_012518715.1 Alcaligenaceae bacterium
AGCAATACACTTAGCCATACAATAAGCAGTGTAGACAAAACAACCCCAGCATGACTGAGTATTTCAGAAATAACGGTGCGTTTAAATAAAGACATATATGAGACAATAGACAGGTATCGTGGCAATTCGCCAATTTTTTAGGGAATGATTATGGAATTTAGCACACAAACAACAACAGATTTAGCCCAAATTCAAACAGAAGCCCTGGCGGTAGGTGTATTTAAAGAGCAAAAATTAAGCCCAGCCGCCGAGCAAATCGACCAAGCCAGCGCAGGGGCACTGCGTGAAGTACTCGCTCATGAATTCAAAGCCGATGCTAAAACCCATTTGGTTTTACGCCAGTTGCCTGGTGTACAAGCCAAGCGTGTCGTTTTAATTGGCTTAGGAGAACAAAAAAAGTATAACGCCAAAGCGCATGCTGCTGCCGAAAACACCTTTGCCAACTATTGTAAATCGGCTTCGCTTACCGAGGCGGTCTCCACCCTTGCCAGCATTGATACAACAGACAACACCCTAACAGACCGCGCCCGAGCCGCGGCACAAGCTGTTGGGGCCGCTAACTACCACTACGATGCCACCTTATCAAAAAAGAACCAAAGCCAAGCTATTGCTCAGTTTTCGCTTTGGTGCGCGCCAACGCAGGCAGCCGAAGCACAAACCGGCCTGAGCCAAGGCCAAGCCATAGCGAATGGGGTGAGCCTTACTCGCCTATTGGCGGATCTACCACCCAATATCTGCACCCCCACCTATTTGGCCAATACCGCGAAAAAACTCGCCGATGAGTTTGACTCGATCAAAGTCGAAGTCTTAGAACGCAAACAGATAGAAGCCTTAAAAATGGGTGCTTTCTTATCAGTGGCTAAAGGCTCCGATGAGCCCCCCGTTTTTATTGTGATAAAACACAGTCCAGCGAACAGCACCGATGAAGCCCCTTTGGTCTTAGTCGGCAAAGGCTTAACTTTTGATGCGGGCGGGATTTCCTTAAAACCCGCCGCCAACATGGACGAAATGAAATACGATATGGGGGGGGCAGCTAGTGTGCTGGGTTCCATGCGAGCTGTGGCCGAACTAGGACTCAACCGTGAAATCATTGGTATTATTGCGGCTTGCGAAAACCTACCTAGCGGCAAAGCCAACAAGCCCGGTGATGTCGTCACCTCCATGGCTGGCAAAACCATTGAGATTCTCAACACCGATGCCGAAGGACGTCTCGTACTATGTGATGCCTTAACCTATGCCGAGCGCTTTAAACCCGCTTCTGTGATCAATATTGCCACCTTGACCGGTGCTTGCGTTGTGGCTCTGGGCGATATCAATAGCGGTCTTTTCAGTAACGATGATGCGCTTGCTGAACAGCTTAAAGAAGCAAGCCAGCAAGCTAACGATAGCGTGTGGCAGCTACCTATTTCTGACGAGTACCAAGCCAAACTGAAATCTAATTTTGCTGATATTGCAAACATTGGCACCCCCGGTGCGGGTTCAATTACAGCGGCATGCTTTTTGGCTCGCTTTACCGAAAACTACGCTTGGGCGCATTTAGATATTGCTGGTACCGCTTGGAATAGTGGAGCAAACAAAGGCGCAACAGGCCGTCCTGTGCCCTTGCTTGTCCAGTACCTAATTAACCAAACCGTAAATGCTTAAACCATGACAACTCGCGTCGATTTTGCTTTCGGCGCGCCCAACCGTTTGCGCACCGCTTGCGATGTGGTGCGCAAACACTATTTAGCTGGGCGCAAACTGATTATCTACCATCCCGAACTACGCGAACTACAACGCTTTGATCGTATGTTGTGGGGGTTTGAGCCCACCGCCTTTATTCCCCATGTCTTTGTGGATGATCCTCTTGCCCCACAAACCCCTATTTGGTTAAGTACTCAACCGCCACAACCCCATCCACAAAGCCCTGCTGACGCAGCATGGCTACTGAATCTCGCTCCCTCTTGTCCGCCTCTACCTACGCCCTTTCAGCGTATATTAGAGATCGTTTCTGAAAATGAAAAAGACAGGCAAGCTGCACGGCAACGATGGCGTCAATATCAGCAGCTAAACTACGACGTACGCGGGCATAAGCTCAATTACTCATAGGCGACTTAGACTTGATTCGTCAGCTATTTGTCAGCTATTCTTTAGCTATTATCTATTTTGCGGTAAAGGAACGTTTATGAATACATCTCGTCCTGATCTTTCTCCCTCTAGCTTGGGTCAAACCCAACAGTTAGCTGTACGTCATCGCGTCTTACGCAATACCTACCTATTATTAGCGATCTCCATGATCCCTACCGTCTTAGGTGCCTGGCTAGGCCTAAAAACGGGTATTACCCAAGTCTTTGGCTCTAGCCCTGGCTTAAGCGCTATTGTCTTTTTAGCGGGTGCTTTTGGCATGATGTTTTTAATTGAACGCAATAAAAACCGTGCCACCGGTGTGGGGCTACTTTTAGCATTTACCTTTTTTATGGGGATCATGCTCTCTCGCCTGCTCGGGTTTGTGCTGGGTATGGGCAATGGCGGTCAACTCATTATGTTGGCCTTTGGTGGAACCGCCGCAGTATTTGGCACCATGTCAGTTATTGCTAGCACCACAAAACGTGATTTTAGCGGTATGCAAAAATTCCTGTTTATCGGTGCTGTTATTCTCATTGTGGCATCACTGGCCAATATCTTTTTACAGATTCCAGCCTTGATGCTCACCCTATCTGTGATGGCGATCGGTATTTTCTCTGCTTTTCTACTGGTCGATTTGCAGCGTATCATTAACGGTGGCGAAACCAACTACATTAGCGCCACCCTTGCCGTGTATCTCAGCCTTTATAATATTTTTAGTAACCTATTGATGTTATTAGGTGTGTTAGGCGGCGATCGCGACTAAATTTTCACTTCTCCATATCGCAGCATCACGCTGCGATATTTTTTATTTTAATCTTCCTGCACGACTGTCTTGGTAAACCCGCCAAACCCCTTCAGCCGTCATCAGCGCCACCGCCGTCCAAATCGGAATATAGGTCCACCATTCTTGCGCAGCGATTGGCTCATCCAAAAGCAAAAAAGCCACCCAAAATAACAAGATCGGCTCTACATACCCTAATAAACCAAAAACACCTAAAGGCAGCAAACGACTTGCGCTTAGATAGCCAACTAAAGCAATGGAACTAATCAGACCAAATAATGGTACTTGCCAAAAAAAGCGCGGCTGCTCCAAAAATCGTTGTGCTAACGTCACCTCTTGAGACAACAATACATAGAATGCGGGAAGAAGTAGAAAGAGAAAATCAAACCAAAGCGAGGTTAAAGCCCCTATCCGCAAATAACGCCGCAACATAAAATACGGTGGATAACCAAATGCCACCAATGCCGTTGCCCACGAAAATGAGTACACACGCCAAAACTCATGCAATACCCCAGCAGCAGCACACGCCACCGCTAACCACTGCCATGCGCTTAGCTTTTCCTGATAAAAAATCCGTCCCACCAGCACCATAATCAAAGGCAATAGAAAATAGCCTAAAGAAACGTCCAACGCCTTTTGATGTAAGGGAGCCCAAACAAATAGCCACGTTTGTGTACCAAACAACACCGCGCTCAATAACAGCCATAAAAAAAACCGAAAATCAGTAAGCACTTGGTGTGTGACTGCTTTGACCTCATCCCAGCGTTTTAGCTGTGTGATCACTAAAGCCAGCGCAGGAATCCCTAATACAATACGCCACGCAAAGACCTCCCCCCCTGTTAGCGGCTCCAGCACAGTAGCATAATAATAAATAACCGCAAACAAAAAAGAAGCGCTGACTGAAAAAGCAATGCCCTGCCCCATAATGGCTCCGTCTACTTAAAAATTATCCTATCCAGATCACGTGTTTTCTCTACTTTCATAGCGTTTGGCCAAATTAAACAAACGCTCGCGCTTGAGTAACGCTGTCACTGAAAGCAATGGTTTATCCGGCGCCGTCACCGCAGCAGGCATAGCCTCCAACAGCTTACTCCAGTCCGCGCCCCCCTCATCCCACAGCACACATAAAAAACCATCTGGTTCCCAACGACTTAAGGCCAGCCGGCGTAATTCACTACGATTAAAATCTTTGCTATTACGCGTGAGCACATGCACATAACGCGTTTGAAAACGGGCTTGTGCTGCACGTGCCGCTGCAATCACATGCCAATCTTTAGGGTCACTATATTGCAACCCCTGCTCCCACGTCTTCACTATGCCTTGATCCGCAAGCGGATACTGATGCTCCCACTCATCCCAATCCAACGCTAGTTGCTCAACCGGTACTGACCATAGGCGTGAAGCATTACGTAACCACTCATCTCGAATTTTGGCGCTCCAAATTGGCTGATATAACCCCTGCTTAGCAAGAGCAAAACACAGATAACGCAATACATTTGAAATCAATATGCATGTGTCTAGCACCACCATCCCATGCAAAGGACTAACCGCGCCCATATTCTTGTAACTCCATTAGCACAGTGCGCGTACGCAAGGGTCTACCCAGCAGATAATCAATCCGTTCGCGTAAGCGTTGTCGAAGCACGGGCTCCTGCTCCAGATCGAAAAAATCCGGCATGGCTTCATCAAGCCCATAGCCGGTTTCTTGTAAAAGTACCCACTCAAACTCGCGTAAAATCGTCGCAGCGGTAAGTTGCCCCTGAGCCAACTGTGTTAGCGCTTGTCGATACTGATCAAACAAGTTTGGGTGGGGGTCTTCTTTGGGTAAAAGGCGTAATATAAGCTCATTCATATACCACGCCGACATCAACGCGCGCCCCGATATAGGGTGTAAGCCAGCTAATTCGGCTCGCGTTAGGGTTTTTACCTCGTTACTACCGCTCCAAGACAAAAGCAGTGGTTGAAAATTTAATAATACTGGCTTTAGCGCCGAATAAGGTCTCTTGGCCCCTTTAGCCACCAGTGATACGATCCCATAATCACGACTGAACATTTGAGCAATGAGCGAGCTTTCTTTCCAGGGCGTCGCATGTAAAAGATAACTGGCGGCTTCGTTAACTCGCTGCCTTTTACTCATGCCCTAGTTCACGTAGAGTTGCCTCTCGCTCTGTCCAGCCTCTGCGTACTTTGACATAGACATCCAAAAACACCGGTTTGTCTAAAAGGTTTTTAATATCTTGACGTGCCTCTGAAGCAATACGCTTCATGTGCATCCCATTTGTACCTAACAAAATAGGACGGTGGCTTTCACGCTCTACTAACACACAGGCCGAAATCCGCGCCCCCTGCTCATTTTCCTCCCACTGTTCGATCATCACCGCGCAGCCATAAGGCAACTCATCGCCCACTAAACGGAAGATTTTCTCACGCAATAGCTCGGCGGCAATA
>JAAYRP010000198.1 GCA_012518715.1 Alcaligenaceae bacterium
CAGCCCAAAAAGCAAAACAAGCGAGGTGGCTAAAACGACAGAAGCAATAGCAGCGGCTGAGGCGTAATCATATTCAGCTAGGCGTACAAAAATCATCAAAGAGGCTACCTCGGTGTGATAGGGGCTATTGCCCGCGATAAATATCACGGCACCAAATTCCCCCAGACAGCGGATAAAGGCTTGCGAGGCACCGGTCACTAGTCCTGGTATAAGCAGGGGAAGCACTACATAATAAAAGCGCTGCCAAGGAAGCGCACCCAAGGTATCAGCGGCCTCTTCGAGAGAATGGTCGACATTTTGAATGAGAGGCTGCACCGAGCGTACGATAAAAGGCAGGCTGGTAAAGGTCATGGCAAGCACAATACCGTACCAAGAAAAAGCAACTTTAATACCTAAAGCAGCAAAATATTGACCAAGCCAGCCATTGGGAGCAAAGAGTGTCGCTAAAGTCAGACCCGCAACGGCGGTAGGCAGAGCAAAAGGCAAATCAATCAAGCCATCTACCAAACGTCGTCCTGGAAAATCATAACGACTTAATACCCAAGCTAATAAAAGCCCGATCGTGCTGACTAAGAGGGTAGAAAAAAAAGCAGCACTGAGAGTGGTTTTATAACTCGCTACCACACGTGGATGCGAAATCGCGGCCCAATATTGAGCGAGACTCATGTCACTGACATAAATAAAAAGTGCGGAAAGCGGTAATAAAATAACTAGGCTTATATATAAAACACTAATACCTAGGCTTAAACCAAATCCTGGTAAAACCGCTTTTTGCTCGATAAAGTGCCAGTTAAGTGTACGACTTGACATGAGTGCTGCTCAGAGTGGTTATTTTGCTAAAAGTTGATCTAGAATTCCGCCTGCTGCGAAATGCGTTTTTTGTATGGTATCCCAGTCCCCTAACACGTCTGTAGGACTGATTAAGCGCACTTCGGGCAGTTGGCTACTGACTTTTTCATCATGGACCCGATAGTTGTAACGGCTGAGCAACTCTTGTGCGGGAGTCGCGTATAAATAGTTTAAGTACGCCTTGGCTAGCTCTGTACTTTTTTGTTTTTCGGTTACTTTTTCTACTACGGCGACAGGGAATTCGGCTAAGACACTAACGGGAGGTACAACAATTTCAAAGCCTTGGTCTTTAAACTCATCACCGTTAGCGATATTGATGACTTCGGATTCAAAGGTAAGCAGAGCATCGCCTTGGTTGTTGGTAGCAAACGCAACGGTTGCCCCACGGCCACCTGTAGGAAAGCTTTCTACATTAGCTAGGAGCTTTTGTACAAAGTCTTTGGTTTTGGTGTCATCCCCTTGAAATTGCTCATTGGCATAAAGCCACGCGCCCAAGTAGCTATAACGCGCATTACCAGAGGTTTTTGGGTTAGGAAACACCACTTTGACATCTTCTCGCACTAAGTCTTCCCAGCTTTGGATATTTTTTGGGTTGCCCTTACGTACAAGAAAAGCAATGGTGCTGTAGTAGGGCGAGGCATTATTAGGAAACTGCTCTTGCCAGTCTTTATTGACAAAGCCACGGTTGGCAAGGACATCAATGTCGGTGACCTGATTAAACGTGACCACATCGGCTTTTAAGCCCTGCATGATGGCTTGCGCTTGGCGCGAAGTACCAGCATGAGACTGCTCTACCGTAATTTTTTGGCCATGTTCTTGTTGCCAGTGTTTTTCAAATAGGGGGTTGTATTCAGCAAAAAGCTCACGCGCAATATCGTAGGAGGCGTTCAATAGTCGGTCGGTTTCGGCGGCGTGGGCGGGAAACGACCCAATAACACTAACTAAAGCGAAATGCAGAGCTACTTTTTTCAGCATGGAAAATCACCTAATCAAAAATCGAAGAATAAGTTTATTGTGCGCGAAGGGTTTATATGCGTAAACGAATAAAAACTTGTTTGCTTATTCTTTTTTCATCTATTTGCTTATAACAAAAACATCTGATTGGGAATTTTTATATTTCCTAAAATGAGAAAAGTTAGCGATTATGAGTAGGTAAATTATGTCCATCCGTGTGCAACATATCTCTCGCCGTTTTGGCGATTATCAGGCCTTAGACCGTATTTCTTTAGAAATGCATTCTGGGGAGCTGGTAGCGTTATTAGGCCCGTCAGGCTGTGGCAAAACAACGCTTTTGCGTATTATTGCAGGCTTAGAGTCAGCGGATACCGGGCATGTTTATTTAGGTGGGGAAGACAGTACGCATGTGCCTGTACGAGAGCGTGGTATTGGATTTGTCTTTCAAAACTATGCTTTATTTCCATCTATGACAGTAAACGATAACATCTCTTTTGGTTTGCGCATGTTGCCTAAAGCAAAACGTCCGCATAAAGCACAGATTCAAAAAACGGTTGATGATTTACTGGCGTTGGTGCAGTTACAAGGACTGGGTGATCGTTATCCTGCTCAGTTATCGGGGGGGCAACGGCAACGGGTAGCGCTTGCACGCGCGTTGGCAATTAAGCCGCGTGTGTTATTGCTTGATGAGCCATTTGGCGCGCTCGATGCAAAGGTGCGCAAAGAGTTACGGCAGTGGTTACGTGCGTTACACCACGAATTAAAAATCACAAGTGTATTTGTGACGCATGACCAAGAAGAGGCCGCGGAAGTCGCTGATCGCATTGTTGTGATGAATAAAGGCAACGTAGAGCAAATGGATACGCCAGCACAGTTGTTTGCGCAGCCAGCCACGCCTTTTGTGCGTGAATTTTTAGCGGTATAGATTCAAGATTAACTTTTGGTTATACGAGTAATCGGCAGCTTGTATAACTGTCAATGAGCTTGAGAGAAGAAGAGTAAGTGTTACATTAATGCTTATTTACCTTAGCAAATGAGTAGATAGTATGTCTCAGCCATTGATATCAAAGCGTCAGCGTATTCGTTACTATGTGCCAACCCAAGCTCCTATAAATGTAGCTGATGTTGACGACTTGCTCTTGTCTAAAGATCATAAAGGACTAGTTTGGATCAGCTTGGTGGATCCCAGTGCCCAAGAAATCGCCAAAGTTGTCAAGAAATGGGTGGGGGTAGAGCGGGTAGTCGAGGAAATGCAAACTTTACATCGCCGCCCTAAAGTCATCGAGTATGAAGGGGCCAGTTTAATTGTGGCCGTGACTTTTTCTATGGATCAAGGTGTCGTGCGTTTTGGGGAGAGCCAGCTGTTATTTGGACAGGGCTTTTTAATTACCATATGGCGTAATACGCAATTAACCGATGAAACGGTACAGCAACATTTAGAAGCCAGTCCACAGCTTATAGCACGGGGCGCTGATTATATTGCTGCTGAAATATTGGACACGATTACGGACGACTATACAGAAGCTTTATTAGGTTTTGAGAAAAAAGTAGAAAAAGCGGAGACGCATTTTTTTGTAGGGCGTTCACAGAAAAAAGATATTGAGCAGGTGTACCAGTTACGCCGTATGTTATTACGTATTCAGAGTAGTATTAGTCCTTTATCAGAACTGTCACGTCGATTTGCCCGCCAAAATACGCCTTATATTGGAGAGGATAGCCGCGCCTATTTTGCTGAAGTGGCTGATCGTATTGCGCGCCAAGCTGAACTGATCGGTGCTTTACGCGAAACATTGGCTTTTGCTTTTGAGGGTGGCATGATGATTATTCAGCTACAGCAAAACGATATTACGCGTAAGTTGGCGGCGTGGGCAGCGATGATAGCGATTCCTACCGCCGTAGCGGGGATTTATGGGATGAACTTTGAACACATGCCGGAACTTAGCTGGCGTTTTGGTTATCCAGCAGCACTGGGTACGATGGCCGGTATTTGTGGTGTTTTATATTATCGTTTTAAACGCATGAAATGGTTATAAAGCGGGTTGCCACATTGCTAAACCCCGCTTTATGTTGGTGAAACGATTAAAAAGAGGAATTAGGCTCAAGTAAAAACTGTTTCTCTTCTGGTGTAGAGGGGCGGCTCAAAATCGCATTGCGATGTGGGTAGCGCCCAAAACGATCAATAATTTTTTTATGTAGCTGCTCATAATGTAGGGTATTTTCATCGGTGTGCATACGAAAAAGCGGTTCAGCTTGGGCATGAATAGCACGGGATTCCGAATGCATAAAAGGCATCAACATGAACTTTTTTTGATCGATGTTTAGTGTAGCAAAAGCTGGTTGGCGAATGGCTTCTTGTGCTAATGCTAAAGCCATGGGGTCTTGGCTAAAAGCTTGGGGAGTATCTCGCCAAATATTACGAGAAAACTGATCCAAAACAATGATTTCAGCCAGACGCCCATATAAAGAGTAACGCCAATGGGCACATTCTCCTTGAGCAGCGGCTTGGGTTGTAGCTAAAAAACGTGTGCGGATTATTTGGTCAAAATGGGCATCTTTGGTAAACCATTGGGTGGGTGTGGCCACATGAAACCAAAAATGAAGGACAGCATTGGCAGTGTGAAGGGTCATAATCAGAACTAAGATAAAAAAGCGTATTGCGAAATGTAATGGGTTTTACTAACTATTGCTCGTGCTGCTAAAAGGGCAAAGGTCGTAGTAACTCTTTGCATTTAAGAAAGAGGTTAGACCTGCTCCTGCGTTACAGTCAAAACATAGGCTTAAAGTATTAAGCTGTTTTTTCTGTTCAGTAAGGAGAGCATGATGAGTACGAATATGTTGTCAGGTGAGCAATCCAATACCAAGCTGGTCGCTATTTTTAAGTCCAAGCAAGGTGCTGAACAATGTGCCGAGCAACTACAACAGCGAGGTTTTGATAGCAATCAGTTAGCGATTATTGCGCCTCATGAAAAACACTATAGCCGAAAATTGGAGCCCGAGTCATCAAGCTGTGATTCAAGAGGTCGATGAAGCAGTGGACGAAAGTTATTGGTCATTAGTGATGCACTCTCGAGATCATCAACAAACCAAACGCATCGAGGCATTTTTAAAAGATCAGCAAATTGAGTTTAATCGCACCCTGTAATGGCGCTAGGCAAAGCGGGCCCGTGTCGATTGAGGGCTCACTTTGCGAATTTTCCCCCGTAAAAGAAAAAATAGCGGCTAAGGGGTGAAACGTATTTCATCAAAATCCAATTGTTTCACCATGTCGCGAGCGACATCATCGGATATTTTTTGATCGCGGGCTAA
>JAAYRP010000199.1 GCA_012518715.1 Alcaligenaceae bacterium
CGGTACCCACTTACCCTCCTCAATTTAATTTAAGCCACCTACCAGAAGTGGAGCAACTGGATACACAACATAGTTATCAGCTCGAGGAGCTCATTCACTTAGCACAAGCCAATAACCCTATTACTCGCATTGCCTGGCTAGAAGCCGAGCAGGCCGCCATTGCTGCCGGTATGGTTAAAGCTACCTACCTACCAATGATTTCAGCCAGCGTCATTGGGGGCTACCAACGCAGCAAACGCCACACAGACCTAGACTTACCTCTTATAGATATTGACACCCGTACACACAGCTCTGTCCATGGGGTTGTCCCCGCCTTAAGCTTGAAATGGCTACTTTTTGATTTTGGCAAAAGAAATGCTTTACATGGTGCAGCCTCGGATATAAGCTTTGCCAGCCAAGTTAAATTTAACGCCGCGCATCAAGCCATCATCTTTAATGTGGCACGCACCTTTTACGAATACAGTGCAGCACGTCAAAAAACCGAGCTAGCTCGCCAACACTTACAAAACACCACTAAGCTTGTCGACGCCGCCCAGTCTCGATTTCAAGCAGGGGTCGGCACAGCGATAGACGTAGCTCAGGCTAAACAACTACAAGCACAAGCTAATTTCCGCTTGGTTCAAAACCAAGGCGCAGAGCGTAACGCTTATCACGCTCTAATTGCTGCAGCGGGCTTACCCCCCACTACGCAGATTCATATTGCTGACGCCTCTGATCGACAATTACCACGCTATGAAGACCTACCCGACGATGCTACGCTGCAAGCAGCACTTTCCTATCGCCCTGATCTCATCGCTACTGACGCAGCACGACGTGCCGCGGAAAAATCCATTGATTCGGCAAAAGCTGACTTCTTACCCAAAGTTGCCCTAATGGGCGTAGCATCAGCCGGCTCCACCCACTTTAATATCAATGGCCTGGCTGAAACCAGCCCGCAATCTGCCTCTACGGCTGTGCTATTGGGGGTGAGTATTCCTTTATTCGATGGTGGATTACGTCGCATGCGTTTGCGCGAAGCCGAAGCTCGCGCCGCCGCCGCTAAAGAGCTCGTACGTAAAAATCAAAACGATGCACTACGTGAAATTCATTTTGCTGCCAATAGCCTACGCTCTGCACTAGAGGCCTATACCGCCGCTACCGAATTGGTCGATGCGGTTCGCCTAACCTATGATGCGGCACTCGAGTCCTACGAGGTTGGACTAGGCAGCATGATGCTAGCCACCGAGGCCGCCAATGCTCTTATTGACGCCACTCAAGCTCAAACCGTCGCCTACTCAGCAGCTTTAATTGCCTCGGCAAATTTAGCCTTTATGATGGGACAAATCGACATCGCGGCCTTGCCTCCACTACACCAACGCTAGCTTTTCCGACCCCCCCGTTAACAAGCCACGCTGTTCAAAGCGCTGCTGTAACTGCTTGATTTGCGCACGCGTCTGCTTAATCACCGTTGCCGCGGGGCGTAGGTCATTCGGCTCTAAAAGCACTAGCCCAAACTCATATTTCACCCAAGCAAGCTCTTGGGCGATACCAGCGGCGCATTGTACCGCCGCCGCTTTATTTTGCGTGCTTTGCTGCCTTAACGTTTGAAGCTTATTCTCTATCACCTGAAGGCGCCGCTGCACCGAACGCATAACACTTTGCGGCCAAATATGGGTAAAAACCAAATACATCACCACGTTACCCAATAAAATCCCAACCACACGATCACGTGCCACACTCAAATCAATATCAGGCCCAAACCCTTGTAAAGTAATCAACAAAAAAGCAAACGCAATTTGAATGCCTGCATAGGAAATACGCTCAGACCCCAGTGCCACCCAAGCGGCAAGCAAACATACCGCAAACACCGCGATCATCAAAGCACCAACCGATGTCATATACGGCATAAACAGCAACAGCACCACCGCCCCAAACAAAGCGCCGATCAAGCAACCAACAATACGCAAAAATAACTTATGAATGGTTTCTCCTGTGGAGCCTAGAGCGGCCACATAACACGTAATCATCGCTGTATGAATGCCCTGCCAGTCAATAGCACTGTAAATCAAATAACACAGTACAGCCGCACCAGTCGCCTTAATAGCTATTTGTTGATAGATCGGGTTAGTTAGTGCATCGGCAGCAAAAAAAGGACGCTTTTCCTCGGGGATAACCGGTGGCTTATCCTCGCTGGCTAACGCCATCAAAGCGGTTTTGATTTCATGTGCTGCACTGTTGGTGGTGTATGACTGCGTAAACGACCATAACTGTGGTCGTCGCCCCTGTGCTAAATCGTGTGCAGCGGCACGACAAGCAGCGGCCAGCTCTACATTATGCTCTGTCTGCTGTTGATTCCTTAACGCCAACACTGCCAATAAGATACGATAGCTCTGTAACACCGCCGCATCTAACCATTTATACGTAGCCGTAGGCACCAAATGAAAAGCTTTAAGCCACTTTAATCTTTTTTGCTGTGCTTCGACACCTAGTGCTAGATTTTGACGCAATGCAGTTGTTGGCGCTTGTCCCTCTAACGCCATCGCCGCCAACTGCAAGCGCTCAATAAGCTCATTGACTAGCACGTGCTTGGGCTGACGCCCCACAAGTAAATTAAATCCAACCACCAACGCCATTGGGGCGGCTACCATCAACCAAGCATACAGTAAAGCTCGAGTGGCCAGCTCCCCGACTGGCACGTACATAAGCAAAGTCAGGACAAAAGCGATTACCAACGCAATAATGCCACCTAAAGGGCCCAGACGACTGGCTGCACCTAAAAATAAAAAAAACAATGAGCTAACGACCAAAGCAGTTAGCCGTGCTGGAGGTGAGTCAATGGTAAGATTCACTAGCCCAACAAGAGCCAAAATAACGATAGAAACCAAAACCACTAATGCCAAAGCCAATACCGTGCTTTCGGCAGCATCGGACTTCATAACAAAAAAAATCACATAACAGCTAATGGCTGCCTCGGGGATTTGGTAGGTCATTGCGACTAATGTCATTAGCGCACACAACAAAGCAATACGCCAAGACTGCTCCCAACGGCCACTAAACGGCCGCAGATCTGCTTTGACTCGAGACCAAATTGAACTAGTCACAATATTGCCCATCATGAATAATAGTGGTTGCAGAAGCTCCCATTCTTAATAATGACTCGTGCTCTGGTTTTACATCCAACGCAATTTGTACGGGGAACCGCTGTGCGACTCTTACCCAGTTCACGGTTTTTTGTACATAAGGCATCCCACGTGGCAAATGAATGATATCCTCTGACGAGACTCCCCAACCGATGTTTTCCACTTTGCCTTGGATCGCCACATTAGGATTAGCCATCACATATACTGTGGCACATAGACCTGGCTCTATATGTTTTAAAGCTGTTTCTCTATACATGGCCGTTGCATGCCAATGCGTGGTATCAATCAGGGTAAAAAGATTCATCTCTGGCATTAAATGTTCGCCCTCGCTCACGTGCAGCCCAACAACACGCCCTGTCTGGGGGGCTCGCACCTGTGTTTCTCGTAAATTTCGCTCTGCAATAGCCAACCCCTGCTGCCGCATTTCCACCATAGCAATTTCAGCATCAGTGGTGCTCACCATAGCCTCGGCAGCCCCCGCTTGCTCTAAAGCTTGACGCAAAGAAATTTCTGCGTCTCGCTTCATGGTATTTGCTTGGTCTAATTGCTGTTGGGGCACATAGCCTTTTGGAGCTAAAGCCGCCATACGAGCCTGGCTTTGTGTAGCAAGCTTTAAGTTCGTGCGAGCACGCTCAATCTGTTCATTCGTAATGCTGGAATTATGCAACTGCGCTTGGATATGACGCTCTTTTGCTGCTAGTGTGGCTTGTGCAAAAGCCAACTCTGCTTTCGCCTGAGCTAGCCGCATTTCATATAGCTCGGGATCCAGCGTAAACAACAACTGCCCTTTTTCTACCTTATCCCCCTCTTTCACATATAAGCGTTGAATACGTCCAGGCACGGTCGTCACAATATGCACCACATTGGCCTCAATGGATGCATCTTCTGACAAGGGGTTAAAGGTAGTGCGATAAGCATGCCACGCACCAAGAACGATAGCTAACACTATCACCACCACGCTAATTAACGAAGCCCATTTTTTATGGGTAGAAATAGTTGAAGATTCCATGGGGGTTTACCGTGTAAAAAACAGCAATAACGCGCCAAAGCATAAGCTCAGCGCAATACAAACATAGACTAATAATTTAAAACGCAAGGCATCATCAATCCCCAGGCGAATAAAGACAAAGCGAATCACAATAGTGACTAAAGTCGCCAATAAAATAAAAATTAGCCACGCCGGAAAGTACGAGCCCACTAATGCAAAAGAGGGCGCGCGCTGGCACCCTGCTACCAATCCTGCCACAAATAAAAGCCATGCCACCCGCATTCTATTTCCTTGTCACATGCTCACAACACCACAAAATTGTACCTGAGCTTTGGGTCAATCCAGTACCTACCCACAATCCTTAACGTTAAATACCACACGACTAAGCCGGCTTACTGGTAAAAACCCTATGCAGCCGAAGAGATAGTTTATCGGTAATATATTTAACTATAAATATATTGGATTTCATGCTTTACGCGACAACACAGGAACGGCCTATCATGTTCAACATTTCTTCTCGTCTACTGATTGGTGCCACACTAGCACTAAGCGCCTTTGGCTTACAGGCTGCGGAAACCACGCTTAAAGCCGTGTCCGCTTTCACCCAAGACGCTTTTTTCTCCGAGCGCTTTCATGCTTTTGTAGAAAAGGTGAACAACGAAGGCAAAGGCATTTTACAGATTCACGTCGTAGGTGGCCCTGAGTCTATCCCTACCTTTGAGGTCGGCAATGCTTTACGCTCTGGGGTTGTCGACTTTGCTAATACCAGCGCGGTTTTTCATGCCAATTTAGTGCCTGAAGCCCTTGCCATGACGCTTACCGATCGTCGCATGAGCGAGCTACGCGAAAATGGCGGTTATGCGCTTATGAACCAAATCCACCAAGACAAAGCAAATATGGTGTGGTTAGCTCGCGTTACCGATGGTCTGCAATACCATCTCTATGTGAATAAGCCTATTGATAAAGCCGAGCTTAAAGGCTTTAAGATCCGCAGCACTCCAGTCTACTTAGCGCTATTACGTACACTGGGAGCAACCGCTATTCAAATTGCTCCTGGAGAAACCTATACCGCGCTCGAGCGTGGGGTGGTAGACGGCTACGGCTGGCCCTCTGTCGGTTTATTGGACTTAGGATGGCAAGAAAAAACCAAATATCGTGTAGAACCCGGTTTTTATAACGTAGAAGTCGGCTTTTTTATGAACAAAAACAGCTGGGAAAAGCTGAACGATGAGCAAAAAGCCTTTTTACAGAAACAAGTACAGTGGGTGGAGTCGCTTAACGAGGCAGAGCTAGAGCGTGGTGAACAAGAGAAACGTCGACAAGAAGACGCGGGGGTTCAAGTGCTTACTTTGTCTGAAGAAGCGGCCACCGATCTGCTCAACAAAGCGTATCAAGCTGGCTGGGATAATTTACACAAAGTCAGCCCCAAAAATGCTAAAGAAATTGAACGCCTTTTTGGTAAAGACCCTGCTTAATTCTAATGTATCTCATAAAAGGCATCGGCGCGCTTAGGCCAACGATGCCTTTTCCTTTCTGAACCAAAGAGAACACGATGTCTGCATCTTCGACCCTTAGCCAAAATCGTCTCTATCACGCTCTGATGTCCTGTTGTGGTGCGCTCGCAGCTATCACCTTTGGCTTGATGAGTGTACTGGTCACCGCTGATGTAGTGCTGCGTAACCTCAACATCGACCTAATTCCTGCAGGCGTGGAAATTACCGAATATATGTTAATGGTAGCCACCTTTATCGCAGCGCCATGGCTGCTCTATCACAATGGCCATATTCGAGTCGATGTGATTTTGCATCTTTTACCGCGTTTTTTACAACGCTTTTTCGCCTTATTTTGTCATGCCGTTGGGCTCATCGTCTGTGCTGTGTTGGCCTACCAATCGCTAATGGTGTTGTTGGACGCCCAGAAACAAGGCAGTGTGGTGTTTAAAGAACTGATTTTTCCTGAATGGTGGCTAAGTGTGCCGCTACTTTTTGGGTCAAGCTTATTAACCATTGAGTTTGGTCGTCGCCTTGCTCTTGAATTTCGTCAAAAGGCCTAACCATGGAATGGCAATCTGCATTAGCCCTGATGCTGGGCACCCTATTTTTCTTAATGGCAGTAGGCACGCCAGTGGTTTTTGCGTTTTTGGCCGTCAACCTGATTGGAGCTTGGGTGTTTTTAGGTCAAGAAGCCGGTCTGGCCCAATGGGTACGCAATACGACCTCTTCCATTACCAGTTTTTCTTTGACTCCTATCCCCCTCTTTGTGTTGATGGGAGAAGTCTTATTTCATACCGGCTTGGCTTTTAAAGCGATTACAGCAATTGAGCGTGTGATCTCACGCGTCCCCGGCAAACTCTCTATCGTAAGTATTTTGGGTGGTACTACTTTTGCTACGCTGTCTGGTTCCTCTATTGCGAATACGGCGATGATGGGCGGAGTGATGATGCCAGAAATGCAACGTCGTGGTTATCACCCCACCATGTCCATGGGGCCGATCATGGCGGTCGGGGGGATTGCTATGCTCATTCCCCCATCTGCTTTGGCTGTGATGCTCGGCAGCTTAGCTGGTATTTCTATTGAGCGTCTTTTAATTGGTGGCATTTTGCCGGGCTTGGTCATGGCTATGGGTTTTTTGGCCTATGTGGTGATTCGTAGCCGTTTGCGCCCCCAAGACGCCCCCTCTGACCCTAACGATGATCCGGGGTTAAGCGGCTGGCAAAAATGGCGGCCCTTTGTCAAAGACGTGGTTCCCCTGCTTGGTATTTTTATCGCTGTGGTCGGTTCTATGCTGGCGGGTTGGGCTTCTCCTACTGAGTCCGCGGCCATTGGCGTTACGGCTTCTGTGGTGGCCACCTTATTTTATCGAGCCTTTAGCTGGCCGGCCTTATGGAAAAGCCTAATCGAAACGGCCAAGGTATCCGTTGTTATTTTATTTATTTTGGCTGCCTCTACCACCTTTGCCCAATTGCTCAGTTTTTCTGGTGCAAGTACAGGCTTTTTAGGCTTAATTAAAGGCTTGGGCTTAAACCAAGTCACCCTGGTAATCGGTATGCTACTGATTTTACTCGTGCTGGGGATGGTGTTGGATCAGGTAAGTATGATGATGATTGCCTTACCGTTTTTTATGCCGCTGGCAGTAGCCGCTGGGGTGGATACCGTATGGTTAGGGGTAATGATTCTTATTACACTGGAAATTGGTTTGCTTACCCCACCGTTTGGTCTGCTACTGATTGTGATGCAAAGTGTGGTGCCCAGCTCAATCCGTCTGCCTCAGATTTACCGTGCTGCGGTACCCTTTTTGATCATTGAAATTGCCGTACTTGCTTTGGTGTTTTGCTTACCACAAATTGCCACAGGGCTACCCAATCTTATTCGCTAGCTGCACGGTGATTTTCTAATAAAAACACCCCAAGTGCCATATCAGCATTTGGGGTGTTTTTTACCAGCATATACGTTTAACGCTGCCCGGCACGCGCCTCAAAACGGCCGCGCCCTTTTTTCTGTGCAAATCCTTCAGCACGCCCTTGTGGTTTCGCTCCACGTGGACGACGTGACTTATCTAAAGCACCAGCCTTTTCCCCACGAGCTGGAGCTGCCGGACGTGTGTCTGGCCCCAATGGACGCGCAGGACGGGTATCACGACGACCCTCTGTGGCACGCGCCCCAGCAGCAAAAGCCGGACGACGTCCACGCCCACCGCCCCCACCTTTACGGGCTTTATAAGTAGGACGTACTGCTTTAGTAGGCTCTAAACCAGGAATGGTTTCTACCGGAATCGGCTGCCCAATAAAATGCTCAATACGACGCACTTTATGACGCTCAGACACATTCGCTAAAGTAAAAGCCAAACCATCTTTGCCTGCCCGCCCTGTACGACCAATACGATGGGTATAGTCCTCGGCCTGCATAGGCAAGTCGTAATTGATGGCATGGCTAATCCCCTGCACATCAATACCACGCGCGGCAACATCCGTAGCAACTAACACACGTAAACGACGGCGCTGTAATAAGTTCAGAGTGCGCGTGCGCTGACGCTGATTCATATCCCCATGTAATGCACCTGCCGCAAACCCTTCGTCACATAAACGATCGGCCAGTTCATCCGCACCACGCTTGGTAGCAGTAAAAATAATCGCTTGATCTAAGTTGCTATCGCGTAGTAAATGATCTAACAGCTGCTCTTTATGGTGCTGGTTATCAGCGTAGAGCAAAGCCTGGGTAATATTCTGGTGTTTTTCTTTGTGACCCGAGACCTCTATCGACAACGGGTCGCGCATCATAGCGCTAGCCAATTTTGCCACTGAGCCATCTAAGGTTGCAGAAAATAAAAGGGTTTGGCGCTCGGAAGGGGTACGCGCTACGATACGCTCAATGTCTTCGATAAAGCCCATATCTAACATACGGTCCGCTTCATCCAACACCAGCGTTTGTACTGTATTTAATTTAACGCGCTTGGACTGCAAATGGTCCATCAAGCGCCCTGGAGTTGCTACCAGCACATCCACACGGCGCGACAAGGCTTTTAACTGAGCGCCATAGGGCATGCCGCCCACAACCACCGCCACCCGCAAATCTCGACACTGAGAAGCGTAGGTTTTTGCGGCGTCCCCTACCTGCATCGCCAGCTCTCGCGTTGGCGCTAATACCAATACGGACACGCCTCGAGGCCGCTGGGGATTGGAAACAATACGATGTAAGGCAGGCAGCATAAAAGCCGCGGTTTTACCACTGCCTGTTTGTGCCGATACCATTAAATCATGGCCCTCAAGCGCTTTAGGGATGGAGGCCGACTGCACCGATGTTGGGGATTCAAAACCCGCTTTTTTTAGGGCGGAAACCAAATGAGTCGATAAACCTAGGGTTTCAAAAGACATATATGACCTTTGTTGTAAGCACAACAACAATTACACCTATCAAAAAACAGGTGCAAAGATTAATTGGAAAGCATCGGGCCGACCAATCAACCTAATAAGCAAAGGCATATATATGCTAAAACAGGCGGGGGGTCAGAAAACGCGATGACATGGCAGCAAAACGCTGCAAAAAATGAAGAAGTGGCTTAGCTTACAAAAATTAAGCTAAGCCACCCATTAACGCATAATTTTTTACTTTTAGCAAGGGTTATCCCCAAATCAACCAAATCAATAAAATAATAGGAATAGGCACACCCAACAACCATAAGAGAATGGATTTCATACTGCCTCCTTTTTAAGTATTCGGCTTATGCAACATGGCACACTATCAGCATACTGCTTTACCCCCTAAGTGCCGCGCATAAATGTAAGCAAACCCATCTTCTTTTCAAAAACGCATCCACAACAGTCACAGCCAGTTGCGTGACGTAATAGAAAAGTTACAAAAAAGCCCTTATTCCTTTATAGGAAAAGGGCTTAAATACCACGCTAGTCACTTATCTGTCTAGGAAATGGTCAAAACGGTAGTCCACATAAAACAGCGAAAAACCACTCAACTTATTGAAAATATTGGTTTTTATCA
>JAAYRP010000200.1 GCA_012518715.1 Alcaligenaceae bacterium
CATGTTCTCGCGAGCATAACCGTAAGCCAAGTCAAACATGCCATAGTTTAGAGCATGGAAGCCGGCCAAGGTGATGAACTGGTATTTATAGCCCATTGCACCCAATTCGCGCTGAAACTTAGCAATTGTCGCATCATCTAGGTTTTTCTTCCAGTTAAATGAAGGCGAGCAGTTGTATGCCAGCATCTTTCCGGGGAACTGACGGTGAATAGCTTCAGCAAACTGACGTGCATACTCAAGATCAGGCGTAGCGGTTTCGCACCAAATCAAATCCGCATAGGGAGCATAAGCAAGACCACGAGAAATAGCCTGTTCGATCCCAGCACGAGTACGGAAAAACCCTTCTACAGTGCGCTCACCGGTGATAAAAGGCTTATCGTTGTCATCCACGTCACTGGTGACGAGATCAGCAGCGTCCGCGTCAGTACGCGCCAAAATCAAAGTCGGTACGTTCATCACGTCTGCGGCTAAGCGTGCAGCTACCAATTTAGAGATGGCCTCGCGGGTTGGTACCAAAACCTTGCCCCCTAGGTGACCACATTTCTTCACTGAGGCCAACTGGTCTTCAAAGTGCACCCCTGAAGCGCCCGCATTAATCATGGCTTTCATGAGCTCAAAAGCGTTTAATACCCCACCAAAGCCGGCTTCCGCATCCGCTACAATCGGGGCAAAATAATCCACATAGCCCTCGTCACCCGGATTCAAACCCTCGGACCATTGAATCTGGTCACAACGACGCAACGTGTTGTTAATGCGGTTAACCACCATAGGCACCGAGTTAATTGGGTACAAAGACTGGTCTGGATACATTTCCCCAGCTAAGTTAGCATCGCCAGCCACCTGCCAACCAGATAAGTAAATGGCTTTCAAGCCCGCTTTGACTTGCTGCATAGCTTGGTTACCAGTTAACGCACCTAAGCTATTGATAAAGGGCTCTTCATGCAAAAGACGCCATAGTTTTTCCGCACCACGACGTGCTAAAGTATGCTCTTCGACCATGGAGCCACGCAGACGCACTACATCTTCGGCGCTGTAGTTGCGTTTAATGCCCTGCCAGCGAGGGTTCTCGGCCCATTCTTTTTGGAGGTTGCGGATTTCGGTTTCACGTTGAGTCATGATGTGTCTCCCTGTAGAAAAATTAGCAATAAACGATGTCGTTGATGATTTAAATTCTACGTAATTACTGCACAGCAATCCACACTTATATCTTATATAAGACCTAATTTATTACCATTTTAAATCAATGACTTACTAAATTCATTTCACCATACGGAAGCAATTACCTTTTTATGAAAAGCAATCTGATGCGACGCAGCAGGCTTTTTTCATAATATGAAAGTCAGCTCCCATCATGTGAAAAAACGGGTTAAATTTACAGACTAATCGCTTTTTATTTTTACTACCATGACGACCTCATCTTTAAAAAACAGTTTATTGGGCCAAGATGTCTCCTATCCGACACATTATGACCCAAGTGTGCTTTTTGCTATTGATCGCGCACCGAACCGACAAGGCCTTAATCTTCCGGAGCATTGGCATGGTGATGATATTTGGTATGCCTATGAAATGTCCTGGCTTAACGCCAAAGGTAAACCCATTGCTGCGGTGGGACGTTTTAGTATCCCTTGGAACAGTCCTCAGCTCATTGAGTCCAAATCTTTTAAGCTCTATTTAAATTCGTTTAACGAAAGCCGTTTTGAAAGCACCAAAGCCGTAAAAAAATGCTTAGAACAAGACTTAAGTGCGGTGGCAGGCGCCCCGGTACAAGTCTCTATATATGAGCTTGATCCTTATACCGGGCCGATCATGGGTACCCTACAAGGAGAACTCATCGATCACCATGACGTCGAGATCGATTGCTACCAGCCTAACCCTGACTTATTACAATGCCACGATACTGAGATCGTAAACGAAACGCTGGTCTCACATTTACTAAAGTCAAACTGCCCTGTCACTGGTCAACCCGACTGGGCGAGCTTACAGGTTGTTTATACGGGACCTCGTCTAGATCAGAGCGCCTTGCTACGCTATATCGTTTCGTTTAGACAACACACTGAATTTCATGAGCATTGCGTTGAGCGTATTTACCATGACCTCATGGAGCGCTGTCGTCCTGAGCAGCTATTTGTCATGGCTCGCTATACACGCCGTGGCGGCCTAGACATTAACCCTTGGCGCAGCAGCCACGCACTAGATGTTGCCGATATCCGTACTGTACGGCAATAAAAAAAGAGGGTTTAACCCCTCTTTTTTATCGACTACGACGCACTATTTCAGGCCAGGCTTTTTTCAAGTAGTAGCACATGGACCAAATCGTTAAAATCGCAGCAACAATGATTAAAATCTGTCCCGCTATACGTGTGGGGATCCCAAATGCATCTCGGTAATACAATAAACACGGTATAGCAACCATTTGCGCGGCCGTTTTAAATTTTCCTAACCAGCTGACTGCAACACTAGCACTCGCACCAATCTGTGCCATCCACTCCCGCAAAGCTGAAATAGTAATCTCGCGTCCAATAATAATAAATGCAATCAGCACATCAATGCGATGGATACTTAGCAAAATTAATAACGCCGCAGAAACCATCAATTTATCCGCAACCGGATCTAAAAATGCACCAAAAGCCGACGTTTGGTTCCACTTACGTGCTAACCAGCCATCAAACCAGTCCGTTAATGCCGCAATAATAAACACCCATGCCGCAATAGCATCACGCATCCCATCTGCCAACCAACCATAGGGCAAATAATATAGAGCAATAATTAACGGTATAAAAACAATACGAAGCCAAGTTAAGGCAATAGGTAAATTAAAAGGCATAACGCAACCAAAAAGTAAACGGTGTAGCTCTTAGCGTAACGCAAAATAGATACGTTCTGCTAGGGCTCGGGAAATCCCCTCTACCGAAGCCAAGTCATCAATGCTCGCATCACTGACCCCCGCTAAGCCCCCAAAACGCATTAATAAGCGTTGCCTTCGTTTTGGCCCCACCCCATCAATGTCCTCTAAACGCGAAATATTGCGTGTTTTAGCGCGCTTTGCACGCATTCCTGTGATCGCAAAACGGTGGGCTTCGTCACGAATCTCGGCCACTAGCATCAGCGCTGCCGAACCAATACCTAATGCCACAGGAGGCCGCTCATCGGCAAAAAACAAGGTTTCTAAGCCTACTTTGCGCCCCTCGCCCTTAGCTACACCCACCAAAACACTCTGGTCTAAGCCCAAATCAGCAAACACCGCTTTAGCTATATTGAGCTGCCCTTTACCACCGTCTATTAACACGATATCTGGAAGCTCTGCTAAGCCCTCGGCAACACGCTCAAAGCGGCGGCGTAAGACCTGACGCATCGCGGCATAATCATCGCCTTCTGTGATTCCAGCAATATTGTAGCGTCTATACAACGAAGGCTGCATCGTATGATTTTTATACACCACGCAGGAGGCTTGCGTTGCCTCACCCGCTGTATGACTAATATCAAAGCCTTCGATATGTAACTGCTCCAGATACTCGGCATCGGTTTCCAACCCCAGCTCCTGTGCTAGTGCTTCAGTGCGTGCTGCTCGGCTCATCGAGTCATTTAAGACTCGCGCCAGCGCCAGCTCCGCATTCGTTTGCGCTTGCTCTAGCCAGCTTTTATGCCGGCCTTGTGGGCGCGTTAAGACCCGGGTTTTCATACCACTTTGTTCCGCCAACAGTGCCAACACGCCTGTATCTGTTAACGCATGGGAACTAACCAGCACGGGTGGCAAAGGGCGCTCGATATAATGTTGACTGATAAAAGCTTCTAAGACTTGCTCTAAGCTCATGTCTTGGGTTTGACTAGGAAAAAAAGCACGGTCCCCCAAATGTCGCCCCCCTCGCACCATGGCTAAATTCACACAAACACGCCCACCAGCGGCAATGACCGCAATAATATCCACGTCTTCATTACCATGGCTTTCCATATTTTGCTGCTGCAAAATCGAGGCAAGAGCTTTCATCTGATCACGAAAAATTGCCGCTTGCTCAAAAGCGAGATTCTCAGAGGCGATCATCATTTTTTTTTCGATTTGAGCCAATACGCCCTGAGCATCGCCATCTAAAAACTGCTTGGCACGCTTAACATCCGCCTGATAGTCCTCTATGCTAATTAAACCCACGCAAGGTGCCGAACAGCGACGGATCTGATATAACAAACAAGGACGCGAACGATTGGCATATACCCCGTCCTCGCAACTACGCAAACGGAAAACACGCTGCAAAATCTGAATGCTGTCTCGTACCGCCCATGCATTTGGATAAGGACCATAAAAACTTCCGGGCTGATTCGTATTCCCACGAAAATAAGAAATACGCGGTGCCTCATGCGCACTAAAGCGTAAATAAGGGTATGACTTATCATCGCGGAACAAAATGTTATAGCGTGGCTGTAAGCGCTTGATTAAGTTATTTTCTAAAATCAAGGCCTCGGCTTCGGAGCGCGTCACCGTGGTTTCAATCCACGCTATTTGCTTAACCATTTGCGCAATGCGCGGACTACTTAAGCTTTTTTGAAAGTAGGAGGACACCCGTCGTTTTAAGTCGCGAGCCTTCCCGACGTAAAGCACCTCGCCCTCGGCATTAAGATGTCGATACACCCCCGGTAGGCGCGGTAGCTGGCGCAGAAAAGTACTGAGATCGAAGTTGCTGGGCTTGTTGGTAATGCTCATCGTTTTGTAAAGAGTCCCAATCCAGAGCAGGGTCTAAAGGATAAAGGTGTTGCAGTCGTGCTTGTGAAGCTTCCGGCATCGTCCACTGCAAACGAGCAAGTAAATCATCGGCTAAGTCAGGGCGATTACAGACTAATACCATATCACACCCCGCCTGCAGTGCTGCCTGTGCACGCCCTAGAATATCCCCCGCCACCGTCGCCCCTTCCATGGTGAGATCATCAGAAAACACCATGCCGTTATACCCTAAGGCTTGACGTAATACGCGTTGAATCCAATACGAAGAGAATCCAGCAGGCAACTCATCAACCTGAGGGTAAATCACATGAGCAGGCATCACAGCCTGTAACACCGTCCCCCCCAACCAACCATAAGGCGCCGCATCCTGATCCAAAATGGTGGCTAAATCTCGATGATCAATAGGGATTTCGTGATGAGAGTCTGCCTCTACCGCCCCGTGGCCAGGAAAATGCTTACCACACGCTGCCATGCCTGCTTGCTGTAAACCATGGGCAAGGGCTTCGGCTAAACGCGCTACCACCTGAGGCTTATGATGGAAAGCGCGATCGCCAATCACGGCACTGCACTCATAATCCAAATCCAAGACCGGTGTGAAACTGAAATTGACACCACAAGCACGTAGCTCCGCAGCTAAAATATAGCCAATAGCATTCGCCAGTTTCACTGCCAATGCAGGATCTCCGTCCCAAATTTTACCCAACTCTCGCATGGCCGGTAAATGTGTAAACCCATCGGACTTAAAACGCTGTACTCGCCCCCCTTCGTGATCAACAGCAATCAATAAGGGCGGAGTACGCTGCGCCTGAATTTGCGCACACAAAGCCTGTAACTGTGTACGACTTTGAAAGTTACGCGCAAATAAAATCACTCCACCCACTAACGGGTGTTGCAAGCGTTTTTTTTCTTGTTCGGTCAGAGTAAAACCCTCGATGTCCACCATGACAGGACCAGGTAAAGCATGAAAAGAGGTCACGTAATTATCCCTATTAAGTCTGTGTTGATGTCTTGGCCTCAATAACAACAAAAGCCATCACCAAATCCGATTCATCTGTTACGGTGATATGCGCTGCACCAAAACGCTGCTGATACCAAAGAGCTAACTCCTCTCCCAACACTACCGTTGGCTTACCGCTAGGAGCATTCAAAGTTTGCATACGCGACCAAGCCATTGGCATACGCATCCCTAAGCCAATGGCTTTGGAAAAAGCCTCTTTTGCAGCAAAACGTGTCGCTAAAAATCGAATACCGCGTTTGGAATCTCGCGCATAACGACGTGCAAATATCTGTTTTTCTTGCTCGCCCAATATACGATCTAAAAAGCGCTGACCAAAGCGCTCATACGAGCGCTGTATACGCGCAATATAAATCATATCGGTTCCTATTCCAGCAATAGCAGACACAACCACTCCAAACTTAGTTATAAAACCACCATCATACCGTGAGCACAAAAAAAAGCCGATATGTAATGACATATCGGCCTTATATAAATAATTAAATTTAGGCGCGTGGGCGCAAATCCACCACTCGGCGTGCTTTACCTGTAACGGTACGCTCTACTTGACCAGGGTCTTGTAAGCGAATGCGAGCGCTCACACCAATGTTATTTTTAATGGACTGACGCAAACGAGACACCAACGCATCACGTCGGTCCTGATCAAAATGCTCGTATTCAGCACGAATTTCCGTCAGGATTTCCAACTCATCCATATTGCCCTCTCGCGTCACAATCAGCTGATATTGTGCCGCAAGCTCAGGAATACGTAAGACCAGCTCTTCGACCTGCGTAGGGAACAGGTTTACGCCACGGATAATTAACATATCATCGCTACGACCCGTAATTTTACCCATGCGACGCATGCTACGTGCTGTAGGCGGCAATAACCGACTTAAGTCACGTGTACGATAACGGATAATAGGCATGGCTTCTTTAGTAAGAGAGGTGAAGACAAGCTCGCCTTCTTCGCCATCTTCTACCGGTTCACCTGTTTCAGGGTTGATAATCTCTGGATAAAAATGATCCTCCCAAATCACGGGACCATCTTTGGTCTCGGCGCATTCCATGGCCACCCCAGGCCCCATCACTTCAGATAAGCCATAAATATCCACTGCATCTAAAGCGGCTCGTGCTTCGATATCAGCACGCATTTGTCCAGTCCATGGCTCGGCACCAAACACGCCTATCCGCAAAGAACTATCACGCGGATCCATGCCCTGACGTTCCATTTCCTCAAGAATATTGCAAAAATAGGAGGGCGTAACCATAATGGCATCGGGCTTAAAGTCGGTAATCAGCTGCACTTGCTTTTCTGTTTGCCCGCCAGACATAGGAACAACAGAACACCCTAGTCGCTCTGCCCCATAATGCGCTCCTAAACCGCCGGTAAACAAACCGTACCCATATGCCACATGCACAATGTCACCAGGGCGCGTGCCGGCTGCCCACAAAGAGCGTGCGACCAAATCCGCCCAATTCGAAATGTCTTGAGCGGTATAGCCCACTACGGTTGGCTTGCCTGTGGTTCCACTGGAAGCATGGATACGAGAAATCTGATCGCGTGGTACGGCAAACATGCCAAAAGGATAGTTATCTCGTAAGTCTTGCTTGGTTGTAAAAGGAAACTTAGATAAGTCAGAAAGCTGCTTGAAATCACTAGGGTGGACACCGGCATCATCAAAAGCTTTGCGATAATGAGGCACGTTGTCATAGGCGTGCTTTAACGTCCATTTCAAACGCTCAAGCTGGAGCGCCGAAATTTCGTCGCGGCTGGCATGTTCAATACGATCTTTTCCGACTTGCTGAGTTGACGCTGGCATTATTTGTCTCCTGCCCTACTTACTGATTGGGTTGCGAGTCCTCGACCACTGCGCCACGCAGGCGGTACGAACGACCTCTAAAAATAGCAATACGTTGTCCTTGTTGGTTGAGGACTTCCACATCATAGACGCCGGTACGACCGGCTAAATGATATTCTTTGGCAATAGCCTCTAGCTGATCCCCCTCGAAAGCCGGCGCCAAATAGTCGATGGTGCAACCAGCAGCTACGGTGGGTACATTGCGAGAGTTACAGGCAAAAGCAAAGGTGCTATCGGCCAAAGCAAAAATAAATCCGCCATGACAGGTTTTGTGACCATTGAGCATATCGGCTCGCACGGTCATACCCATGCGCGCTTGTCCTGGAGCCACACTTAAGATTTTGGCACCTAGGGCTTGCGAAGCGGGGTCTTTGGCGTACATCTGCTCAGCGACGTATTCCGCCAAAGCTTGCGGCTCAGTAGGAAGCGACATGTTATTCCCCTTTAAATTGAGGTTGACGTTTATTCATAAACGCATTTACCCCTTCGGCATAGTCGGCACTCGCCCCAAGCTCCCGCATATAGTCACGCTCTAAATCTAACTGTTGATCCAGTGTATGATTTAAACTGACTTGGATCGCATGCTTAGAAGCAGCCAGACCACGTGTAGGCGCTGCGGCAAAATGATTGCATAAGCCATCTAAGCGCGCCGCAAACTCCTCATCGGGCACGGCTTCCCAGATTAAGCCCCACTGTGCAGCTTGGGTGGCAGTTAACTTATCACCTAGCAAAGCCAAACCTTTGGCTCGGGCCTCGCCCACTAATCGGGGTAAAAAGTAGGTGCCGCCCGTATCTGGCAGCAGCCCCAAACGACAAAAAGGCTGAATAAAACTGGCAGACTCTTTAGCTACCACAATGTCACCGGCTAAGGCCAGATTTGCTCCCGCCCCTGCGGCCACTCCATTTACCCCTACCACCACAGGCCAGGGCATAGCGCGAATACGACGAACCAGTGGTGCATAGTACGTTTCTACCGTACTACCTAAATCCACCGCGCCCTCGCTCATCTGACGCTCTGACAAGTCTTGTCCGGCACAAAAGCCACGCCCTTCGCCTGTAAGTAACAAGACGCGCACGCCTTGCTCCTCTACACGGTCTAACGCATGAGCTAGCTCGGTATGCATCTGTACACTAAAGCTATTGAGCTTATCAGGGCGATTTAAACGTATCCGAGCAATGGTTGGAGTGAGTTCAAATTTAATGCATTCGTAATTCATTGCGATCTACTCCTGATTTATAGGCTTTGCTCTGTGTGCCAGCGGGTTTGTACCACACGGAACCGGTTAGACACATAAGCGCTATCCGACAACGCTGCATTTGCTGCTGGGTTTGCCCCCGTGCCATGAAAATCGCTATATGCAGCGGTTTGGTTAATAAATACCGCACCGGTTAAGTTCAGTGATAACGAAACCCCACTGCGCTCAGCCATTTTGCGAACTTTGGTTGCTGTAGCCGCGTCAGTGGTATAAGCAGACAGAGTTAAAGCACCATGCTCACGGACAGTTTCGCCTGCTAGCTGAATGCTATGCTCTGTCGAGTCGGTGGCCACCACAAAAATAATAGGACCA
>JAAYRP010000201.1 GCA_012518715.1 Alcaligenaceae bacterium
CATAAAATAAATTCAAGAAAAATGTGGCTAAAATATCATCCCGGTGGTGACCCAACGCAATTTTAGTTGCCCCCAGCTGTTCTGCTACCCGATATAAAATACCACGACGCAAACGGGAGCAAAGCGAGCAATAGGTTTTGCCCTCGGGGATAACACGAGTGACGATGGAATAAGTGTCCTGCGTTTCAATGTGATAATCCACCCCGATGCTTTCTAAATAATTAGGGAGTACATCTGCAGGGAAACCAGGTTGTTTTTGGTCTAGGTTAACCGCCACAATATCAAAATGAATCGGCGCACGGGCTTTTAGTTTTAATAGAATATCTAATAAACCATACGAGTCTTTACCCCCAGATAAACACACCATGACTTTATCGCCGTCTTCAATCATATTAAAGTCAGCAATAGCACGTCCGGTCTCCCTTAATAACCGTTTTTCTAATTTGTTATTTTCGTGCTTTTGTTTTAGCTCTGCTTTAGTAGGGAAATCCTGAGTGTTCATAATTAACGCTGTAGTTCAATTTCAATACCCACCGCTTCACAGTCGGCAAATGCTTGGGGTTTACTAATTCGTAGTTTAACGCGCTGTACGGAAGGAAAGCGCTCTAAGATCGCTTGTGCAGTACGCTCAATCAATGTTTCTAAAAGATTAACATGCTCTTGAGTACAGCAATCAATAATCGTCTGCCGTAGTTGGCGGTAGTCTAAAACACTATGTATGTCTTGGTCGTTGCAACGCGCTGTGACTAAGGCATCAAACTCCGCATCAACATAAATGGGCTGGGTAGCGCGTAATTCATGCTCTAGGATCCCAATACGTGCGTCAATCGTTAGCTTATTTAAAAAAATTCGACGCAAAAACGGGGGGGTAATCATAAAACCGGTACTTCCAAAATTAAAGTAGGCTAAAGTCGCGCTGTAGACCTAATAAGTGCTGCCCTCCGTCCACCACAATACAGCTGCCAGTAATACTGGGGGTGTTGACGACGTATAGCACGGTTCGACAAATGTCATCGACACTACTGCCGTGTCCCAAAGGAGAAAGCCGATGCGTACGCGCAAAGTCTTCTGGGCTTTGGAGATGGCTAGGTAAAGTCAAACCAGGAGCGATGCCTACTACACGTACATGCGGAGCGAGCGCTTGCGCCATCATAATCGTAGCGGATTTTAGCGCTGCTTTGCATAAGGTGTATGAGAAAAAATCAGGATTGTAGCCCCAAAGCTTTTGGTCGAGCAGGTTTATTGCCACAGCTGGCGTTTTTTGTGGTTTTTGTGCGCCTAGGGCTTGAATAAGCTGTAAGGGGGCGATGAGATTGGAGCCGAGATGTTCTTGGAGGCATTCACTAGAAAAATCAGCGGCACTATCGTATTCAAAACGCGCAGCATTGTTAACCAGCAGCTGCACGGGACCCAGGCGTGTGATCACGGTTTGCATCAGCTGTTGGCCGGCATCTTGTTGCTGTAGGTCAGCACAAAACAGTTCGCACCGACGCCCTAGCTCACGGATGCGGGTGGCCGTGGCAAGGGCGTCTTTTTCAGAGTGATGATAGTGTAAGGCAATATCCCAACCCTCAGCCGCGAGGCTAAGGGCGATATGCTTACCAAGGCGCTTGGCGGCACCTGTGACTAAGGCGGTCTTAGTTGGTGTTGGTGTCATGGGTAAACTCATATTCCTTAGCAATGCTTTCAGAAAGCGTGACGGTGTAGCAGCGTAATTCATCACGACGAAACACATGGATGTCTAAGGATGCGCCTAGCCCATAACGCTGAAGTCGCTGATCCCATTGCTGTTGTGTTTGTACACGCGAGCCATCGATAGCAACCACCCAGTCGCCAGCTGATAAGCCTGCACGGTGCGCTGCGCCATTTTCATAAACAGTCAGGATTTGTAACCCTTGTGGTTGTTCTTTGAGACGTACGTCTA
>JAAYRP010000202.1 GCA_012518715.1 Alcaligenaceae bacterium
CCAAGGCGGCAGCGAATCCGCGCGCCAGCGCCATTTGGACCGCGGCAAACTCTTACCTCGTGAACGGGTAGAGCGGCTTTTAGATCCAGGCTCCCCATTTTTAGAACTTTCTCCTCTTGCCGCCTATAACCTCTATAACAACGAGGCACCCGGTGCCGGCATTATCACGGGCATAGGTCGTATTAACGGCATTGAGTGCATGATTGTATGTAATGATGCCACCGTTAAAGGGGGAACCTATTACCCCATAACTGTTAAAAAACACGTGCGGGCTCAAGAAATCGCCCAACAAAATCGCTTACCTTGCGTGTATTTGGTGGACTCGGGTGGGGCCAACTTACCCAACCAAGACGAGGTCTTCCCCGACCGAGATCACTTTGGGCGAATTTTTTATAACCAAGCCCAAATGTCTGCCCAAGGCATTGCCCAAATTGCCGCCGTCATGGGTTCATGTACTGCTGGGGGCGCCTACGTACCCGCCATGAGCGATGAGTCCATTATTGTGCGCAACCAAGGCACGATTTTTTTAGCCGGGCCGCCTTTAGTCAAAGCCGCCACAGGCGAAGAGGTCAGCGCCGAAGATCTCGGTGGGGGCGATGTACACACCCGTTTATCAGGGGTCGCCGACCACTTGGCAGAAAACGATGACCATGCGTTGCAACTGGCACGCCAAGCCGTTGGGCGCCTTACCCATCAAAAAACCTATCCCTGGCCACTGCGACCCGTAGAGGAGCCCCTTTACGACCCTGAAGAGCTCAACGGCATTATCCCTAACGACACCCGCAAGCCCTACGATGTCAGAGAGGTCATCGCACGTTTAGTCGATGGCTCCAAATTCGAAGAGTTTAAAGCCCGTTTTGGCACCACGCTGGTCACAGGCTTTGCGCATCTGCATGGCATGCCTGTTGGCATCATTGCCAATAATGGCATTTTGTTTTCCGAAGCCGCGCAAAAAGGAACGCATTTCATTGAGCTCTGCTGCCAACGCAAAATCCCATTGATTTTTTTACAAAACATCAGTGGTTTTATGGTGGGGCGCAAATACGAAAACGAAGGCATCGCTCGCCACGGTGCCAAAATGGTTACCGCTGTATCTACCGCTTCGGTACCTAAGCTCACCGTCATTATAGGGGGCTCGTTTGGAGCCGGTAACTACGGTATGTGTGGCCGTGCTTTTAATCCTCGCATGCTCTTTATGTGGCCTAACGCCCGCATTTCCGTCATGGGGGGTGAACAAGCCGCTAGCGTATTAGCTACGGTGCGTCGCGATAACCTAGAAAAAACGGGTAAAGACTGGTCTGCCGACGAAGAGGAAGCCTTCAAAGCCCCTATACGCGAACAATACGAACACGAAGGGCACCCCTACTATGCCTCGGCTCGTCTCTGGGACGATGGCATCATTGAGCCGGCACAAACGCGCCGTGTTCTTGCGCTGGCGCTGTCCGCCGCACTCAACGCCCCCATCGAAGATACGCGCTTCGGTGTGTTCCGTATGTAATAGGGAGTAAACCATGTTTGATACTATTTTAATTGCTAACCGTGGTGAAATTGCTTGTCGTATTGCCGCTACTTGCCGCCGCTTAGGCATACGCACGGTCATGGTGTATTCCACGGCAGACGCCGAGGCATTGCATGTCAAATCCGGGGACGAGGCCATTTGCATTGGCGAGGCAGAACCCCAAAAAAGCTATTTGAATATTGCTGCGATTATTGACGCCGCCAAACGTACCGGAGCCCAAGCCATTCACCCAGGCTATGGCTTTTTAGCTGAAAACACGGAATTTGCTCAGGCTTGCGCCGACAATGGTCTGGTTTTTATTGGTCCAAAGCCAGATGCCATCACAGCGATGGGAAACAAATCGGCCGCCAAACAGCTCATGGAGCAAGCCAATGTGCCTTTAGTACCAGGCTATCACGGTAATAACCAAGATGCCGCCTTTTTACACCAGCAAGCTGACGCGATGGGCTACCCCGTGCTAATTAAAGCCAGTGCCGGCGGTGGTGGTAAAGGCATGCGCATTGTGACCTCGAGCGATCAGTTCCTAGAAGCCTTGTCTTCATGTAAACGCGAAGCAAAAAGCAGTTTCAGTGACGATCATGTTCTCATTGAGCGCTACCTACAAAAACCGCGTCATATTGAAATTCAAATTTTTGCAGATACCCACGGCAATACCGTTCATTTATTTGAGCGGGACTGCTCCGTCCAGCGTCGCCATCAAAAGGTCATCGAGGAAGCCCCCGCGCCGGGCATGACCCCTGAACGACGTGCTGCCATGGGGGCCGCAGCTGTTGCCGCCGCTCAAGCAGTGAACTATGTCGGAGCGGGTACCGTAGAATTTATCTGCGAGGGCGATGACTTTTATTTTATGGAGATGAATACCCGCCTGCAGGTTGAACACCCCATCACAGAACAAATCACTGGTTTTGATTTGGTGGAATGGCAGCTCCGCGTCGCCGCCGGGCAAGCCTTGCCAGCCTCGCAAGAGGAGCTCCATATTCATGGTCATGCTTTTGAAGCCCGTGTTTACGCAGAAAATCCAGACAATCAATTTTTGCCCTCTATTGGTCAAATCCACACTTTAGTATTCCCTGAACACCAAAGCTTCTGCCTTAGCCCCGTTCGGGTAGACAGTGGCATTTTGCAAGGGGATAGCATCAGCCCCTTTTACGATCCTATGATCGCCAAGCTCATTGTCCATGGCTCAGACCGAGAAGATGCGCTACGTAAACTACAGCTCGCACTTGAGCAAAGCTACATTGCCGGCTTACATACGAACCTACGCTTCTTACACCGGTTAGCATGCGATGAAGCCTTTATGGCAGGCGATGTGGATACAGGGTTTATTGAGCGTCGCTATGATTCGCTTTTCCCTCAGCCTCGCCCCGCCGGCCCATTGGACTTAGCACTGGCCTTGGCCGCACAGCTACACCAATATGGGATAAGTTGTAGTCAAAACCCAACGGTTAGCGCCGACCCATGGGATCAAAATGATTTTTGGCGTGCTAACGACCTGCTGCACCGCCATTTTATGTTTGCCGATGGGGATCAAACCAGCTCCCTACAGCTACGCCGTGAGCATAATCAGTGGTATTTACAACACAACGACACCACCACGCCATTTGCCTGGCAGGTCGAAGCAACAGAACAATCTCTACGTGTGACCATTACCTTAGGTGATCAGCGTCTTCATGCCACGATCTATGGGCAAGCCCCAGAATACGATATCCGCTACGGTAAAACCCAACGCCATCTTACTTATGTCGACCCGCTAGCGGTGGATCCATTGGCCGAGGAAGACAACGGCGGCGGCCTGACGGCTCCGATGCCAGGCAAAGTCTTATCTTTGGCAGTACAAGCTGGGGACACCGTCGAGGCGGGCCAACTGCTACTGGTTCTGGAGGCCATGAAAATGGAACACGCGATTACCGCTCCCCATGCTGGCACCGTCAGCGAGCTTTTCTTTAACGCAGGCGATCAAGTCACTGAGGGTGCGGCCCTGCTTGCCATCGAAATTACAGACAACTAGATTTGCACCGCGGCCTAATTCAGCGTACAGTTTTACTTAAAACCGTGTAGGCTTTATGTAGGCCGCGCAATTTTTTTTGATGGTAATACTCCATGTTCGATATATTGGTTTATCTTTTTGAAACCTATTACACTCCCCAAGCTTGTCCTAAAGCCGAGATCCTAGCGCATAAACTAGCAGCCATTGGTTTTGAGGACGAGGAAATCAACGAAGCCCTTAGCTGGCTCCATGGCTTACGCGAGTCCGCGGCCATGCATCAACCCTTATTACCTCAACATCATGCTCACAGCATTCGTGTTTTTACCGAACACGAACAGCAAGCCCTAGGCCACGAAGCCATTTCTTTTATCCGTTTTTTAGAAAACTCCGGTGCTTTACCTCCGGCCTTACGAGAAATCCTGATTGAACGCACTTTAGCGATTCATGAATACCCTGTGTCGCTTCCCACTATAAAAATAGTTGCTCTGATGGTGTTATGGAACCACGAGGTTGAGATCGACCATTTAGTTTTCGAAGAGCTATTAACCGACGATGAAAATCGTTTATGTCATTAATAGCCCTTTCTCCTTCTCATTAAGGCGCAGTCAATGGCTGCGCTTTTTCATCTAACAACTGATATAACAACGCTTTACCTGTAGGGGCCACTTTAAATTCGCCATATTGTGCTTGCGCAAAATAGGCCGCCTGTCCCTCTGGAAAAAACCAAGCATCAATACCACTTGGTAACCAGCGTCCTTTTTTATATTTAAGCTGCACAACCTGAGTCTGTTCCAATCCATTTTCACCTTGAGAAGGCGACCCCCACTGTTGCAGGTGCTCATCCCACCACCAAACATCCTTACCTAAGGGCTTTTGCACGGCCACAAGCTGCGCCACCCCCTGAGCATTAGGCCTCACATACACATTGAGCGTTTTCGCGCTTAAACTGCTCCTAGGGGCTTGAGCACCTGGTAACTGTCGTAACCACCGATCCACTTCGAAACTTAATGCCATATAGTCGCCTTGCAGCAATGCTCGTGGATCGACTGGCGCCAATTTCAACACCACCGACTGCCCTTCAGCCAAAAGCTTTTCTTTTGCCCACACATCCAGCCCAGAAACACTAAGGATTAGCCCCCACCCCACAATTAAACCTAATCCTAGACGCACATTCGTTTTTTTACCTAAATCTTTGTTGGCTAAACCCGTAGTGCCCCCCAGCTTTGTCCGATCATCTCGCAATAACCAAGTAATTAAAGCCAATACGGCTCCTGCCAAGGCAAGCTCCATCGCCTTTGTGATCAACAATCGATCCTGTGCATAATAGTGCCCGCCTAAGGCAAACAAAAACACGATGCCAGCACACCATAATAAAACATGGTCTCGCCGTGCATAGGACCACAACCACGCAATTAATGCCAGATTAGCTAAGGGCACCGCCCATAACCAAACCATGCTTACTATGGCAAGCAGTAGACTGCCTCCTATGACCCATACCCACGCATACTGCCGCCATAATACATAAGCAAAGACAGCAGGAACCGCAGCACTCACAGCCCAACGTAGCCGCTGCTGTGTTACCTCTACGCCACCTATAGCCGGAAAATCTACACTCAGTAGCCCCCCTCCTACTAATAAAGTGCCCCATGCCCACCAAAGCGGTGACAAATTCTGCTGCCAACGAGTCTTTTGCGCCATTACCCACGCCAAAAGCAACCAGCCTAAAAACAATCCCGTTAGCACCACATCGCTATAGTCAGCCCAATACTCCCAAACCTGATCCAATGACCAAAAAATACCATTAACAATGATTCCAAGCGCCATCAAGGCACTACTAAACCGTAGTGTCCAGCGAGAGTCACTCACCGCATACACAACCCCATTTAGCGCCACTAGCCACCCAATCACCCCCCAACTAGGCTGAGTGAGGACATCTAAACTCACTACGGCTAAAAAAACGCTGCTCAACCATAAAAACAAAGGCAGATCTTGTAACCATTTATTGGGATTTTTTTGTATGTAAATAATTACTCCTAGTGCTACAAGTAAATATAGGTGAGTAAATAAAGGCAATACCACCCCAAACAGCATCCAAAACATTAATAGGAAAAACATCACTACAATATGCTGTACCACCAAATAGAACGCACGCAAAAACCATGGTTCCTTTTGATGTGAGGACGGCTCTGTGTTATGCCAGACGCGTCGTAAATCCCAAATCAAACCCCAGCCAACCGCTGCACAAAATACAAATAACAGTACGACCGACGAGGTCCACACCCCTATTGTCACCACAAAAAAACCTAGCGCTACGATATAAAAGCCACCATAAAAAATAGCCCCTGCAACCAAGTCTTGCTGACGACGCAAATACCAAGCGCCTAGCGCCCCTAAAATCAAAAGACTGATACCGTTTTGCCACTCCATGTAGGTGTTTTGATATAACCAGGCCATGCTTTGCCAAAACACCACGGCACTCATTAACAAAAACGCCGCCAGACGCCGCACTAATAAGTACGGATCGCGGTAATAAGGCGCCGCCCAATGGCTCAAAGCCAAAAATACCCCATTCAAAGCAATAAGAATGAGCTCATATGACGAATTTGGCGTCAGTAACAGAGCAAAGCCACCCCACGCGGGGTCCACTTCCAGGAACAAAAAAACGGCAACATTTGTCAATAACAAAACAATCAGTATGATAAATAGGGAACGCGTTACCACTAACCATGGCAATAGCAGCAGAGCCCAAACAGCAAAAAGCTGCCACGGGTCCGCCCCGGTTTGATAGCTTTGTCCAATTAAGGCCAGTAGTCCTCCAACAGCGATGGCAGCTAATGCTAAGCTCATGCTTGACAGGCTGAGCGCTCTAGACCAATCTGTAGGCACTTGCTGCGCGCGATACCACGCCAAAAATACAAATACTGTTATAGTTCCCTGTAACAAAGCCACGCGACCTACTTTAGGCCAGCTAAGCCAATTGGCGGCAATCGCCATTATCAGCGCGCTTCCAAGCAGCACCGCAGCCAACAACAGGCTGCTTGC
>JAAYRP010000203.1 GCA_012518715.1 Alcaligenaceae bacterium
GTATTAGCTTTGTGCATAATGGCAACTTGAGCAACTGGCGTCAGCTACGCCAGGAGCTTTTTAGCATTGATCGTCGTCATATTAATACGAACTCTGACTCAGAGGTATTGCTCAATGTTTTTGCGCATGAGCTACAACAAGCAGCGAATGGTGGGGACTTAACGCCGGATATTATTTTTGATGCGGTGACGGCGGTACATCGTCGTGCCAAGGGGGCATATGCGGTGATTGCTCAAATTGCTCATTATGGTTTGGTGGCATTTCGGGATCCAAATGGAATTCGCCCCCTTTGTATCGGTAGCCAGCTTACACCCGAGGGCAAAGAGTGGATGATCGCGTCAGAGTCAGTGGCGGTGACGGGTTGTGGTTTTCACTTAGAACGGGATGTGTTACCGGGCGAAGCCATTTTTATTGATTTAAAAGGTAATGTACAGCGTCACCAGTGCGCAGCAAGCACTCAGTTATCCCCCTGTGTATTTGAGTACGTTTATTTTGCTCGGCCAGATTCTACCTTGGATGGGGTCTCGGTGTATGATGCACGTCTGAAAATGGGCGAGTATTTGGGGAACAAGGTAGCAAAGCAGTTACGTTTGGCGGATATTGATGTGGTGATGCCTATTCCTGATTCGGCACGTCCGTCTGCTATGCAGTTGGCTGCACAGCTAAATCTTAACTATCGCGAAGGCTTTATTAAAAATCGTTATATTGGGCGTACCTTTATTATGCCGGGGCAAGCGGTACGCAAAAAATCGGTTCGGCAAAAACTGAGTGCTATTCCTATGGAATTTAAAGGCAAGAATGTATTGCTTGTGGACGATTCCATTGTAAGAGGAACAACGAGCCGCGAGATTGTTGAGATGGCTCGCTCAGCCGGAGCCAATAAAGTCTTTTTTGCATCCGCTGCGCCACCCGTTCGTTACCCGAATGTGTATGGCATTGATATGCCTACACGGCGTGAACTCATTGCATATGGTAAAACCGTGGACGATGTGGCTTTGGAGATCGGGGTAGATGGTTTGGTCTATCAAGACCTCGAGGACTTGGAGCAAGCCTTGCGCGATTTAAATCCAGATTTTGATCGCTTTGAATCTTCTTGTTTTGATGCGGACTATGTTACGGGTGATATTACCGCCGAGGATTTAGACCAACTAGAACAAGAGCGTGGTGGGTCATAGTATTTGTTGGTAACAATAAGAAAAGCCCCTCAAGACGACTCAGTTCATCTTGGGGAGCTTTTTGATTTAGGTGGAATGAAAACTAAATAACGGCTTTGCGAAAGAGCACAAAGGTATTTGTAATGCCAACCAGAGCAAAAAACAACAAAGCCCAGAGAGCATAATCCAGCCCTAACACAGCCGTTGTGGCATCCATACAAGAAGCATAAATCCCAAATAACCAGGGAATGCTTGACTCTAAGCCCGTGTTGATCATGAATTGATCTGCAAAACTCATATTGCAGGAAAACAGTTTAGCGGCCACAGAGTGCTGATACCATGCAGCCATTACGCCACCGTAGGCCGTAATAATAATAAAAATCCGAGCCAATAAGCCTAGCCAAAGTTGGCGCCAGGCCATAGCAATATATCCGATGAGACTCAATAAAAACAAAACAAGTAATAAGAGACGTTGAAAAACGCACCAGGCACAAGGGCGTAAGCCAAACCCATGCTGAGAGATTAGCGCAACCCCCAGAGCGAGTAAACTGAGGACAGCGGTATAAAGAAAAAAGCGTTGTTGCATAAAAAAACCTTGGTTTATTGAGCAGTAGCGCTGCGATGAGCGGCTTCGACTAATAGGTCTAATACGATTTCGTGAAAACCATCCCAGACAATTTGCACGCCTAAACAAAGCAGAATAAAAGCTGATAGTCGCATGACGACGGCGGTACCATTTTGGCCTAAACGATGTAAGAACTGAGAGGCAAAGCGTAAACATAAATACACCACAAAAGCCGCTGCTGCTACAGCGGGGATGGCACCGGCTAGTTTTGTGGCACCAACAACAGCGCTACTGTGGTGTAAGGTGGCGCCCACAGTAAGAGCAGCGGATAGTGACCCTGGGCCACAGAGCATGGGAAAAGTCAGAGGGTAAAAGGCTTTGGCCCGCACATGTTCCCATGAGTAGGACTCAGCCATATCCTGCGCTTGCTCTGCATCAAAATCTGAAGCACTCAC
>JAAYRP010000204.1 GCA_012518715.1 Alcaligenaceae bacterium
AGCTAAGCGCTAGCGAGCAAGACATCTTCCCATTCCCTACCACCGAAATCTGGCGCGGCCGTCGTGGTGGGGATCGTAATGAAATGTTCCGGCTCCTTGATACACAAGCTTTTTAGCGCGAACCATAGATATAAGCCCTACGCCATGGGTAGCTCTGGTCTTGAGGATAGTCCAACTCATCGGAGCGCCCCCCTTGGCTAGGTTGGGCCAATACCTGATGCAAAGAAATCCAACCATGCTCAAAGCCCATCGCACATCCGGCCAAGTACACCCGATACGCTCGCAATGAGCGCTGCCCCTGCTCACCTTCTAAAACCCGTTTGGCCTCATCCAAATTTTGCTCTAACGCATCACTCCATGCCCACAGAGTGCGAGCATAATGTGGACGCAAATTTTCTATATCTAACGCTTCTAGCCCCCCTTCAGCCAAATGGCGCAAGACATGGCTAATATGGGTCAGCTCACCACCCGGAAAAATATATTTTTCGATGAACTCGCCCATACCCGCTCCGAGCTGGGTATGATCCACGCCCCCCGAGGTAATACCATGGTTCATAACTAAACCTCCCGGGCGTAATAAACCACGAATACGAGCAAAATAATCTGTGAGTTGAGCTCGCCCTACATGCTCAAACATTCCAACAGAAGCCATTTTGTCAAAAGGCTGATCCGTGGGGAGTTGACGGTAATCCAAAAGCTCCATACGTACACGTCCGCTTAAGCCTTTTTGCTCTATCAGCTGATTCACATAAGCATGCTGATTGCGTGACAAGGTAATACCGGTAGCCTGTACCCCATAATGCTCTGCAGCCCACAACAACAACCCGCCCCAACCGGCACCCATATCCAAAAAACGTTCACCCGGCTGCAAATTTAATTTACGACAAATCAGATCCAGCTTAGCTTCTTGCGCTTGCGCTAATGAAAAATCCGGCTCCGCATAATAAGCGCATGAATACACACGTAAAGGATCTAACCACAACGCATAAAAATCATCAGATAAATCATAATGAAATTCAATTTGCTTTGCATCACGCTCAATAGAGTGACGCCACACTGATCGCAAGCGGTGGATCAGTTGTGTAAACGCTCCCGCTTTTGCCTGATTAATCGGCGTATCAGGTAAAATCGCCGCCGCAGCCTGCATTAAATCACGCATCGAACCAGAGAAATCGAAATCCCCAGCCACATAATCCTCTCCAAGTAAGCCTACCTGACCTGCTGCCAAATGCGCCAGAGCCCCCGTGGTTTTAGCATGTACAGTTAGCCTTGGATCCGAATGGCCAACTTTAGAACCATCAGGTAACACCAACAAAGTTGGAATAGGTAAACGATCGATCACGGACTGGATCGCTGCATTAACGCTCATTTTTCTACCTCCATGATGTTGTATAAAATGGGGTTCCATGGCCGTACACACTGTCAGGAATCCCCGTATTGATTCATGCTGCGTGCTACTATGTCGAACTCTTACTGGTTGCTTATTCTGTCTCTATTATGCCTGACACCTCCTCTCGCCACCTTACACGTCAATTCCCAGCCTGGCTGGTGCTCATGGGCTTATTGACCGCTCTTGCCCCTTTGGCTATTGATATGTATTTACCTGCATTCCCGGCTATTGCCAGTGACTTACACACCACAGAAGGGAATGTGGAACGTACATTAGCCAGTTATTTACTAGGCATGGCATTAGCCCAGCTTTTTTATGGCCCGATTGCAGATCGCTTTGGGCGTAAGCTCCCACTGATTTTTGGACTTGCTCTTTTTAGCATTGCCTCCTTTGCGGTGTCTTTTAGTCATGATATTGAGCATCTCATGTGGTGGCGTATCGCTCAAGCTTTTGGAGGAGCTGCCGGCGCTGTTATTCCTCGTGCTGTCATTCGGGATCAGCTTGATACACGTGATGCCGCTAAAGCGCTTTCACTCATCATGTTAATTATGGGCGCCACCCCCATCCTAGCACCCATTATTGGTGGCCAAATCTTGGTTGTTGCACATTGGCGGGTCATTTTTTACGTTATTACTCTCTGCGGCGTTTTACTCTTGCTAAGCGCAGCCTTTTTTATGCGCGAGACCCTAGCCCCAGAAAACGTTAACCCGTTGCGTGTCAGCACCATTGCTCATAACTACAAAACATTATTTTTACATCGTGGCTTTTTCTTTTACTCTTTAGCTGCCGCTTTTGGTTCTGCTGGTATGTTTGCCTACATCAGTGGCTCCCCTCGTACATTTATTAGTGTTTTCGAGGTTCCTACCCACTGGTTTGGTTTTTTATTTGGGCTCAATGCATTTTGCTTGATTTTATCCTCCCAAATTGGCGCCCGTTTACTTAACCGCTTTACCCCCCAACAGCTGCTATCTGTCGCTCAAAACCTACAGCTTGCTATTGTATTAACTGGGTTAATGTTTACGCTTTTCGGTATAATCAATGTCTATGGCGTCATGGCAATGCTCATGGGTTTTATGGCCTGCCAAGGCTTTATTAACCCCAATGCTGCCGCCCTTGCCTTATCCGAACAGGGTCACCGTCTTGGGGTGGCCTCTGCCCTAATGGGCACACTTCAAATGCTTTGTGGTGCTCTCGCTGGTCTTAGCGTCAGCCTATGGCAAGACCTCTCTGCCATACCGCTTGTTGCTGTTCTTGCAGGCTGCGTCAGTATTTCGTGGTTTTCTGGTCGCAGAGCACTACAACAATCAAGCTAGTACTTGATTTACGCTGGTTTTCTATATTAGAATACTTTGTTTTATGAACTACTATAGCCTAAATAGTGAATGGCTAAATTCATTATTTGGTGTTGTGCTTTAATGCGCCCGTAGTAACCCATTTTACTGCAAGCGCGGAAGCCGATTTAGACTCTAAAGGGGTATAACCATGGCACGCGTATGCCGAGTTACCGGAAAACGCCCAATAGTGGGCAACAATGTTTCTCACGCAAACAACAAAACCAAACGTCGTTTTTTGCCTAATCTACAATCTCGTCGTTTCTGGGTAGAAAGCGAAAACCGCTGGGTACGTCTACGTGTATCCACCCAGGCTTTGCGTCTCATCGACAAAAATGGCATTGATGCTGTTTTAGCCGATATGCGCGCTCGCGGCGAACGCGTTTAATCGCTCGCTTATTTCTCACAGCTACTTAAAAGGATTTACATCATGGCTAAAGGTATACGCGAGAAAATTAAACTCGAATCTTCCGCTGGTACTGGTCACTTCTACACCACGACTAAAAACAAGCGCAATACGCCCGAAAAAATGGTCATCAAAAAATTTGACCCTGTGGCACGCAAACACGTCGAGTACAAAGAAACTCGTTTACGTTAATCACTATTCACTTTAGTGTACTAACGACATAAAGCCCTGCAGATGCAGGGCTTTTTTGTGGTCAGGAATTTGCTCCTACCTACTGGCGCAACTTTTTTTGCCCCGTATAATGTAAGGGTTATTCTTTATTCATTCCTTATTTGGTCTCTCATATCTCATGCAGGAAAGTTATCATCCACACGAAGTCGAACGTGCTGCCCAACAAAACTGGCAGGAACGTGATGCCTACCGCGTAGTAGAAAACGCTACCAATCCGGACGGCAGCCTAAAACCCAAGTTTTACGCATGTTCTATGCTCCCCTATCCTAGCGGCAAGCTGCATATGGGCCATGTGCGTAACTACACCATTAACGACGTCATGGCACGTCAACTACGACTGCGTGGCTATAACGTTCTAATGCCCATGGGATGGGATGCTTTTGGCATGCCCGCAGAGAACGCGGCAATCAAATCACAGGTTCCCCCAGCAAAATGGACCTACGACAACATCGCCTACATGAAAAAACAAATGAATGCGATGGGGTTAGCTATCGACTGGTCACGCGAAATGTGCGCCTGCGACCCAGACTACTACAAATGGAACCAGTGGCTATTTTTAAAAATGCTCGAAGCGGGGATTGCCTATCGTAAAACCCAAGTCGTTAACTGGGACCCCGTGGATCAAACCGTGCTGGCCAACGAACAGGTGATCGATGGACGCGGCTGGCGCTCTGGTGCTTTGGTCGAAAAACGCGAGATCCCTGGCTATTACTTAGCCATCACCAAATACGCCGACGAGCTTCTGGAGCATACGCAACAGCTCGACGGCTGGCCTGAGCGTGTGCGTACCATGCAAGAAAACTGGATTGGTAAAAGCTTTGGGGTACGCTTTGCTTTTACGCATACCATTCGCGATAACGACGGTCAACTTATCCAAGATGGTCGTATGTATGTGTTCACCACACGCGCTGACACCATCATGGGGGTTACATTCTGCGCTGTCGCGCCCGAGCACCCAATCGCAACCCAAGCGGCTCAATCCAACCCTGAACTGGCTGCTTTCATTGAAAAATGCAAACTTGGCGGTCAAAGCGAAGCCGATATTGCTACTCGTGACAAAGAGGGGATGCCCACTGGCTTATTTGTCACCCACCCCATCACCCAACAAGCGATTCCTGTTTGGGTGGGTAACTATGTACTCATGAGCTATGGCGATGGCGCTGTAATGGGTGTGCCTGCTCATGATGAGCGTGACTTTGCCTTTGCACTCAAATACCAGCTTCCTATACAACAAGTCATCCAGGTCGGTGACCAGGTCTTCTCTGACACCAAATGGCAAGACTGGTATGCCGATAAAGACAACGGTGTAACCGTTAACTCCGGTGACTACTCTGGGCTAAGCAGCACAGAGGCCATCGACCGTATCGCCGACTACCTTAAGCAACAAGGCTTAGGCGAGAAAAAAACCACTTACCGCTTACGCGACTGGGGCATTTCCCGCCAACGCTACTGGGGTACACCTATCCCCATTATTCACTGCGAGGACTGCGGCCCTGTACCTGTTCCAGAAAAAGACCTACCTGTAGTCTTGCCTGAACACTTAATCCCAGATGGTAGCGGCAACCCACTTAATAAAGACGAAGACTTCTTGCGATGCCAGTGCCCCTCTTGCGGCAAAGACGCTCGCCGAGAAACCGACACCATGGATACTTTTGTCGATTCATCCTGGTATTTTATGCGTTATGCCTCCTCGAATAACAACGAGGCCATGGTAGATGCGCGTAACGAGTACTGGATGCCTATGGACCAGTACATTGGTGGGATTGAGCACGCGGTCTTACACCTGCTCTATGCTCGCTTCTGGACCAAAGTCATGCGTGATCTTGGGCTAGTAAAGTTTGATGAGCCTTTTACCCGCCTACTTACTCAAGGTATGGTTCTGAACCATATTTATACTCGTCGTACACCTCAAGGGGGTATTGAATACTTTGGTCCAGATCAAGTCGACAACATCTATGACGACAAGGGCACCATTATTGGCGCACGCCTAAAATCGGATGGCTCCGAAGTCAATTACGATGGCATTGGCACCATGTCCAAATCAAAAAATAACGGTGTAGACCCCCAACATCTTATTGACGAGATGGGTGCCGATACCGCCCGGTTGTTTATCATGTTTGCTAGCCCACCAGAGCAAACCCTAGAGTGGGCAGAGTCAGGCATTGATGGAGCAAATCGCTATTTACGCCGCTTATGGAATTTTGCTTATAAACACCAAGAGGCACTAAAGCAAGGCGCTGGCCAAGCCATACCCGCCGATCTAGATACTAAAGCCAAAGACCTACGCCGTGAAATTCACGCTATCCTAAAACAAGCGGATTACGACTACCAGCGTATTCAGTACAACACCGTTGTATCTGGGGCCATGAAAATGCTCAACACCCTAGATCATGCCCAGCTTGAAGCCAACGCCGCCCATCATGCGACATTAGCGGAGTGCTTTTCAATCCTATTACGCGTACTGTACCCTGTAGTACCTCACATTACGTGGAAACTCTGGACCGATCTTGGCTATCATGAGCACTTTGGCGACTTGCTTGATGCGCCATGGCCAGAGGTCGACGAAGCTGCTTTGGTGGCCGATGAAATCACGCTGACCCTACAGGTCAACGGCAAACTACGTGGCAGCCTGACCGTTCCCGCAGATGCCGACAAAACGGCCATTGAGCAAGCTGCGGTCGCTCATGAAGCCGCTCAGCGCTACCTCGAAGGCAAAGCGCCTAAACGTATTATTGTGGTTCCAGGCCGCCTCGTTAACATTGTTGTAGGGTAGTCCATTATGAACGCCAACTCGACTTCTATCTCAGCTTTCGCACGCTTCGCACTTGTCTTGTTGGCGCTCAGCCTGCTGGTCAGCGCCTGTGGCTTCAAACTCAAACAAGCCCAAGCGCTGCCATTTCACTCTCTCTACACCAATATCGC
>JAAYRP010000205.1 GCA_012518715.1 Alcaligenaceae bacterium
ATGAGTTTGGTGCCGGTGGCATTGACGCGTCGTTTGCACCCGGCTTTACAAGTGCCTGCACCCATTAACGCCAAATATTATGTGGAGCGCGTCCCGTTATCGATTATTGTGCTATTGATTGCGGGGATGGTGACAGGAGCTTTTTATGCACTGGCTCCGGTTTATGGTTTGCGTGCCGATTTAAACAGTGAGCAAGTGGCGGTTTTTGTGGCGGTATCGGTGGCGGCGGGGGTGTTGGCTCAGTGGCCTATCGGTTGGCTTGCCGACCGCTTAGGTCGGGTGTTGACCATTCGGATCAACGCACTCTGTTTGTTTTTACTGGCTTTGCCTTTAGTTGGTTGGCTAAGTTTTTCCTATACGTGGTTGTTAATTTTTTCTGCCGCTTTTGGGGTGTTGCAGTTTACGCTTTACCCATTAGGTGCCGCTTTTGCCAATGATAACGTAGACCCTGACCGTCGTGTGGGGCTAAGCGCTATTTTATATATGGTGTATGGGGTTGGGGCATGTGTAGGGCCGCTGTTGGTTGGGATTTTAATGGACAGATGGGGTAGCCATTTCTATTTTATTTTTGTGGCGGCCTGTGGTGCTCTTTTAGTTGGATTGATTCGTCCACAAAAAGTAACGGGCGATCACTTAAGTCAGGATGCACCCACCGAGTTTGTGCCCATGGCCAGTGTGCCTTCTGCGGCGGCAGCGGCATTAGACCCACGCGTGGACATTACGAGTGATATTTCGCATGATCCGGTCATCGAAGAAGAGAGTGAGCCTGTGGCTGAGGCCACAGACCCGAGTGTAAAGGGGAGCCCAGCCTCAATGGGAAACTAACGAGGCACTAGCGCTATAATGGCGCAGATGGCAAGACCAATACCCAGTAGGCTACTGCGGCTTAGCTTTTCTTTAAAAGCAACCGCACCAATCACCGTTCCCACACAGATAACCCCAATGTTCATGGCCGAGAAAACCAGAGTGGGGTTATCGGGGAACTGCTGATGAGCCCGAATATAGAAATAAATATTGCCAAAATTCAACAAGCCTAATAATAAGCCTGCATAGAGATTGCGTAGACGCCACGTTACTTTTTGGCTTAGTAGCCAAATAAAGAGCAAAACACCGGCTAAGCTAAAGGTAATCAACAAACTACTACTAAAGGCTGCACCACTTTTAGCGAGCTGCTTAAAAAGTACGTCTATGACCCCATACCCTACCCAAACGCCTAAAAGCCAATGCATAGCGTGGGGGTGGGGCGAGCTATCGACTTGCTTTGATCCTAAGGTCAAGCACCATAGTGCTGCCAGCCCGAGCAATATGCCAAGTAGTTTAAAGCCTTGTAATGACTCACCAAAAATCAGCACCGCTGCAATCAGTGGGATGATTAAAGATAAGCGCTGTGCTGCATCACTGAGTACAATGCCGGCATGTTTAACGGCTTTGGCCATAACCAAGAATATACTGGGAAGCAGTAATCCTAAGGCAATAACCACCCAGTAAGGGGTGGTGGGGTTATGGATAAAGCCCTGAGGGTCAGGATTCAGGAGTAATACAGTTAAGGTGACTGCCATTACATAATTAAAGGCAATGGCTTGGGCCACATCAATTTGCCGGCTCCGTGCTATTTTTAGCAAAACGGAGACAGCAACACTACAGCTAATGCTTGCAACTAAAGTGAACATTTAAAGTGCCTCGGCTACTGCGCGGGCTCGACCACATTGGCGGATGGCATTGGGATCGATTTGTTTACTTGGGCAGTTTTCCATGGCGTAGCTGCGTTTTTCTGCGTGTAAGCCAAGGCGCTCAAAGAGCTTTTGGTCCGCGACAAACTGCGGGTTACCTGTGGTAAGTAATTGATCGCCATAAAAAATGGAATTGGCGCCAGCCATAAAGCAGAGGGCTTGGGTGGCATCGCTCATAGTGCTACGTCCTGCCGATAAGCGTACAGCGGCTTTGGGCATGGTAATACGTGCAATGGCAATCGTACGTACAAATTCAAACTCGTCCAAGTCTTCGTTATTTGCTAATGGTGTGCCTTGAACACGCACGAGCTGGTTAATGGGTACGGATTCGGGGTAAGGGTTGCGGTTAGCGAGCTGGGCAATAAATTTAGCGCGTTGCTCTCGACTTTCTCCTAAACCTACAATGCCACCTACACAGCTTTTTAATCCGGCTTTTTGCACGCGATCGAGGGTGTCAATGCGGTCTTGGTAGGTACGCGTGCTGATAATTTCTTTGTAGAAATCTTCAGAGGTATCGAGGTTGTGATTGTAGTAGTCAAGGCCGGCTTCTTTAAGGCGTTCGGCCTGACCATCTTTGAGCATACCTAAGGTAACGCAGGTTTCCATCCCTAATGCTTTGACTGCTTGAACGAGCTCAATGACTTGATCGACTTGTTTTTCGGTAGGGGAGCGCCATGCTGCCCCCATGCAAAAACGTTGGGCACCACTATCACGAGCACGTTTGGCTGCAGCCACAACTGTTTCTACATCTAAAAGCCGCTCGTTTTCCACATCGGTATTGTATTTAGACGATTGAGGACAGTAGCTACAGTCTTCAGGGCAGCCCCCTGTTTTAATAGAAAGCAAGCTGGATAGCTGAACGGCATTGGCTTCGTGGTGCTCCCGGTGCACTTGCTGTGCTTGCCATAACAGATCCATTAATGGAAGCTCATATAAGCGAATGATATCTTTAACAAACCAAGTGGTGGTGTTTTGATGCGTCATGTGACTCTCCTAATCATAGATGGGCACAATATAGAGAGTTTTGCGTCACGTTCAAAATTTACAAAATGTAATATTCGAGTGGTTTTTATAATTTATTTGCGAGTTAACTGTAGTTGACGGCAAGTTAATGCAAAATAAGAGCAAATACAGAATTATGCAGAATCTTTTTGTTACGTTTTGATTTGGTTTAGGCAGCAAAAAAGCCTTGTAAGAATTATCTTACAAGGCTTTTGGTATCTTGGCGGAGTGGACGGGACTCGAACCCGCGACCCCCGGCGTGACAGGCCGGTATTCTAACCAACTGAACTACCACTCCTAGTAGTTATGTGCTCAACACCTTAAGGTGTTGGCGTCCCCACGGGGATTCGAACCCCGGTTGCCGCCGTGAAAGGGCGATGTCCTAGGCCTCTAGACGATGGGGACCTAAGCTGTTAGCTTTTTGCTAACCGATAAAACAAAATTATAAGACTTAAATTTAAAACTGTCAAGCTAATTTTGTTTTGTTTCTTTGTTTTGGTGGAGGTAAGCGGGATCGAACCGCTGACCTCTTGCATGCCATGCAAGCGCTCTCCCAGCTGAGCTATACCCCCGTATGCGTTAAGCTTTTAAGCTCTCTGCAACAAAGAAATATAATTATGCACTAAATTTTTATTTTGTGCAAGTCTTTTTGATGTTTGTTTAAACTTCTAAAAAGACAGTGTTGCCAGTGACAACATGTAGACCCAAAGTGATAAATAATGGTGTCTTTGCACATGCTCTGCGGCAAAAAATTATTATAGCACCCTTTTCTTAAAAGTAAAGCCTTTTTATGTGTCTAATGGGTTGTTCATAGAAAACCATTCTGTTTACACTAGAATCTAGGCAGAATAATGGCGTGTGTTTTGGGCACGCCGTATTCGCACCATTTCATGACACTAGCGTAGTGGAGCCTGTAACACTTTATCTCTTATATTTCGAGATGCATATGAAATCTCAACCCAAGCAACAAGCTCGTATTGCTAAACAAAGTCAGTTTTTACTTAATCTCGCTAATAATGGGTTAGTGGGTGTAGGTGTGATAGATGGTGGGCGATTTAGCTTTGTGAATAGGCGTTTAGCGATGCTAACAGGTTATGACCGCAGAGAGCTTAGAGGCTTACAGGATCTAGGCGCGCTTTTTCCCCAGTATGCGTTGCTTGTCGAACAGTTAGCTTGCGGTCAAACAGAATACTTAGCAGAAACACAGCTTATCCAATACAGTGGACAGCGCTTAGATGTCGAGGTCTGCTTAATTCATACCTTCTTGGGTGATAGAGATCTGATTGTGCTGTTTGTATTGGATATTAGCTTACGTAAGCGTAGCGAAAGCTCAGCACAGCTAGCCGCTTTAGTTTATGAAAACACCTCCGAGGGCATGGTGATTACCGATGCTAATGGAGTGGTCATCGATGTAAATCCCGCATTTACGGAGATCACGGGCTATACCTTATCGGATATTGTTGGGCGTTCTATGAATCTGATTTCATCGGGCCGACAAAGCCCGCATTTTTATAAAAAAATGTGGAAGCAGCTTCAAGAAACAGGGCGTTGGCAGGGTGAGCTGTGGAACCGAAGAAAAAATGGCGAAGAATATGCCGAGCGTTTAACGATTAGTACTTGTTACAACGAAGATGGCTCCGTCTCCCGTCGTATTGGGCTATTTTTTGATATTACGGATCACAAGCAACGAGAAGAGGAGTTTTGGCGTCAGGCAAATCATGATCATTTGACGGGGTTGCCTAATCGTCAAATGTTCCAGCATCGCTTACAAGAGGCGATGAAACTAGCGCGTAAATACGAAAAAGAGTTTGCGCTCATTTTCTTAGATTTGGATTTATTTAAAGACGTAAATGACACGCTTGGACATGATGTGGGGAACCTATTGCTAAAAGAGGCCTCGCAGCGCTTATTGTCCTGCGTACGTGATACGGATACGGTTGCGCGTATTGGGGGCGACGAGTTCACAGTAATTGTGACCGATGTGCCTAACCAAACGGTCGTGCAGCGTATCTGTGAGGATATTCTTAAAAAAATCGCTCAGCCATACTTATTAGGGGAAAACACGGCAACGGTTTCTGCAAGCATTGGCGTTACCATGTACCCAGAAGATGCCAAGGATGCCGGCGAGCTACTAAAAAATGCCGATATGGCTATGTATGCGGCCAAAGATTGTGGGCGAAACCAATATTGTTTTTTCTTGCCCGCCATGAGCGAGGCCATTCGGGCACGTATGCTTTTTTCTCAGAGCTTACAAACAGCAATAGCAGAAAATCAGTTTGTGCTCTATTACCAGCCTATTGTAAATATGAAAACCGGTGCGGTGGATCGGTTTGAAGCCTTAATCCGTTGGCATCATCCCGAACTGGGTTTAGTTCTGCCCTCTGAATATATTCCTTTTGCCGAGGACTCTGGTTTAATTGTTGATATAGGCCAGTGGGTATTTGAAGCGGCGGTGGCACAAGCAAAAAAATGGTACGAGCAAGGTTATCGTTTTCGTTTGAGCATTAATGTATCACCTGCCCAGTTTTATGGTGATGGCGTGGATGCTGAGCAATGGATAGCTATCTTAGAGGCCTCCAGAGTGCCACTTTGCTTTTTTGTTATTGAGATTACCGAGCGCTTGTTGCTTGATGCCAACCCAATGATTACAGAGACCCTAGCGCGTTTGCGCGAGGCTGGGCTACGTATTGCGTTGGATGATTTCGGTACCGGCTTTTCGTCCTTAACCTATTTGAAACGTTACCCCATCGACTTTATCAAAATAGATCAGTCGTTTGTGCGCCATCTGGCTCCGTACTCAGAAGATCTAGCACTGTGCGAAGCCATGATTGTGATGGCACAAAAGCTGGGCTTAGGAGTAATTGCCGAAGGTATCGAGGGCCCCCAACAAGAAGCATTGCTTTTAGCTGCGGGCTGTACTTATGGACAAGGGTATTTATATAGTCGCCCAGTGCCTGTTCAGGAGCTAGAGCGTTGGCTCGCTGAGCGTAATATTCGACCTGTGATCAGTAGCACTAATAAAGACCAGAGCACCACAGGCCAGTTTCCTAACTGCACATAGGGGGTGAGCCCTTGTGTGCCTTGAACCTCTACATCCAAAATACCTACGGTATGAGTAGGTAAAAGCGCTTGGATTTCCCCCGTAGGAAAAATGGCGGCTGTGGCCCCTGTGTTGGTGGCGCGTAACATTGGGCGAGCCGTTTCTATACTACGCATGCGTGCAATTTGTAAATGCTGACGCAAGGCCCATGTATCGCCAAACCACGCTAAATTACTGATGTTGATAAGCATTGTTGCTCCATCACCATGATCGGCGTGAGGACGCACGCTTTGAATGATTTCCTCGCCAAATACATCCTCATAACAAATGTCTGGTCCGATATACTGTTGGTGAAGAGACAAGTTAGCTTGGCGTGTGGCGCCACGGTTAAAATCCCCTAGGGGAATATGCAATAACTCTAAAAACCAATGAAAGCCTGGGGGGATAAACTCGCCAAAGGGAACCAGATGGTGTTTGTCATAGCGGTAGTCTAACTGAAGCTGTTGAATAGCCGTTGGGTTGCTGTTTTGATCAATACTAATCACGCTATTGGTATAGATGCCGCGTTCCCCTTGTTGGGCATAGAGCGGCGCCCCAAGTAAAATTGTGGCTTGTTGTTGTTTGGCGATATCGATCCATTCCTGCCAAAAATCTAATTGCCATTGATGTTGAAATAGAGGAATGATGGTCTCGGGCAGAATAATCAGTGCGGGAGAGGCTTCTGGATCTTTTGGGGCGGCGGCAGCAAGTTGTTTGTAAAGTTTAACCCCGTCTTGTAAGTGCGCTGGGTCAAATTTCATTTGCTGATCGATATTTCCCTGGGCAAGACGGACATAAAAAGGGTCACCATGCGGCTGATGCCATTGGATGCCACCGAGTAAAATACCAGCCAAAGCGCCTAATAATGCGAGCCCAAGCGGGAAGCTATATGATTTAGGGGCATGCTTATGTGTATTGAGCGCAAACAAAGCCATGACCGCGGCGGTAAAAGCCACCCACCACGCGACTCCATATGCCCCAAGGACTGTAGCCCAACCAGTGAACATGCTGTCCACGTGAGCATAGGCGATATTAAGCCAGGGAAAGCCCGTTAAAAAAGTACCGCGCACCCATTCTAATA
>JAAYRP010000206.1 GCA_012518715.1 Alcaligenaceae bacterium
AGCCCTGTACGTAGCTGTTTGGTGCGTAAAGGGTCTTTGACTTCCACACTTTGAAAGAGCTCGGGGGCAAAAAAGGGTAAGCCAGTAAACTGTAGGGTTTCACCTTCGGTTAACACATCGCCTAATTGCAATACACCATGGTTAGGAATCCCGATAATATCACCTGCAAATGCCTCTTCAACAAGATCGCGGCGTTGCGATAAAAAAGAAACCACGTTGTTTGGGCGGATTTCTTTGTTGGTGCGAGCGACTTTAAGGCGCATACCACGGGTAAAGTGACCTGAGCTAACTCGCACAAAAGCGACGCGGTCTCGGTGAGCGGGGTCCATATTTGCTTGGACTTTAAACACCATGCCAGTGAATTTGCTTTCGGTGGGTTTGACTTCTCGTTGGACGGCTTCACGCGGACCAGGGGGCGGTGCCATGTCAACAAGTGCATCTAGAACCTCTTGGACGCCGAAGTTATTCAACGCTGAGCCAAAAAACACAGGGGTTTGTTTGCCTGCTAAAAAGGCATGCAAATCAAAATCCGGTGTGGCGGCTTGGATAAGTTCGATTTCCTCTTGTGCTTTGGCGTATTCGGCGCCAAAACGTGCTTCGGTATCGGGATTGTGAAGCCCTGGCAAGATTTCAATATTTTCAGCGCGGTGATCTTTATTTTTGTTGTCAAACACATGCATTTGGTCTTTGGGTAGGTTAAAAACCCCACCAAAACGTTTTGCCATGCCCACTGGCCAAGAAAACGGGATGGCATCCATGCCTAGGTGATCCTCGATTTCGGATAGCAAATCAAGGGGCTCTTGGACTTCGCGGTCTAATTTATTGATGAAAGTAATAATCGGGGTGTTACGAGCGCGACAGACTTGGAGCAAACGGATGGTTTGTGGTTCCACACCATTGGCGGCGTCAATAACCATTAGGGCTGCATCAACAGCGGTAAGAACGCGATAAGTGTCTTCGGAGAAGTCTTGGTGTCCGGGGGTATCGAGCAGGTTGATCACGCAGTCACGGTATTCCATTTGCATCACGGACGATGCTACAGAAATCCCCCGTTGCTTTTCTATATCCATCCAGTCTGACGAGGCATGGCGGTCAGATTTACGAGATTTTACGCTACCGGCAATTTGGATAGCGCCCGCAAATAAGAGCAGTTTTTCTGTCAGGGTGGTTTTACCCGCGTCCGGGTGAGAAATAATAGCAAAGGTACGACGCTTGGCGACTTCTTTAGCGATGTTGGACATGAGTTGTGTAGAAAAAAATGGCGGCGATATAAGGCCGCTTTAGATAATAAGAATAGAGTTATTTTCCCTGATATTGGGTTTGGATACAATGTTCCGTCGTATAAGAAAACTAAGCGAGATGGTGTTTTGTTATGGTTAGCGTCTACTTACCATGAGGTGAAAAGATAGCAGCCCGTTAGGGAATCTTACGGGCCTTAAAGGGTTAAGAGGAAGTGATCTCAGCGAGGGTTTTGATATCTGCGACGAGGCGCATGTTTTCTATAGAGGCTTGGTGAACCGCTAGGGTGGGGGCGGCGCAGCAGTCTTCTACCACTGTGACGTAATAGCCGTAGTCTACCCCATTACGAGCTGTATGTTCGACGATGTTGTTGGTGACAACACCAAATAAAATCAAATGTTCGATGCCTTTTTGCTGGAGGCTTTGATGAAGTTGACTATCTTGAAAAGCACCCACACGTTGATGTGTGATGATGGTTTCCCCATCTAGAGGTTGAATTTCATCAATAAAATCAGCGCCCCATGTGCCTTCTACTAAAGCGTCCATCTCTTTAACAATAGTAAGCAAAGGTGAGTTTGCTACCAGATCTGTGTGTCCAGGCTGAAAGCGTACGGCTACGTGGATAACGGGGATCTGTTGCGAACGAGCGTACTCCACTAAGGCTTTTCCTTGATTGGCAACATCTCGAGCAACGACTTGCTCACCAAACATCGGACCAAACTTACCTTTTGGGGAGGCAATATCGTTGACCATGTGTAGCGATAAGACCGCTGTTTTTTTAGGATCAAATAGGGTTGTCATCCATCTCTCCTTATCTTATTAGTAGGTGAATTGGCACTGGCCAAACAGAACTGTTCGGGCTATGTCTGTATCATAGCCCAGGGTGATGGGATTATACGGAAATAAACAAACAGTTCTGTATGTTTAGTTGTTATTTTAGATTGATTGGCGCTGTACCGGAGCTGCGTTTAGCTGCTGGTGTGCGTTTGCGGGGGCGGCGCTTGGTGGTTGATGTTTTGGCACGGGGGTTATTACGTGCGGGGGGACGGTTAACAGGGGGCTCGGGCAAGTCGAGAGGAGTAAAGCCCTCGATGGTGATGGGCTCAATAGTACGTTGAATCAGGCGCTCGATTGCTTTAAGCAAACGGTTTTCTGATGGATCTACCAGTGAAATGGCTCGCCCTTCGCTACCAGCTCGACCGGTACGGCCAATACGGTGCACATAATCCTCTGCAACTTGGGGTAACTCAAAATTAATCACATAGGGGAGCTGCTCAATATCTAACCCGCGAGCTGCGATGTCAGTGGCTACAAGTACTGCAATTTTTCCGGATTTAAATCCTGCTAAAGCGCGTGTGCGCGCCGCTTGGCTTTTGTTGCCATGTAAGGCGGCGGCGCTAAGACCGTCTTTACTTAATTTTTCCGCAAGGCGATTTGCTCCGTGTTTGGTGCGACAAAAAACCAAAACCTGATGCCAGCCGCTTTGGCGAATAATATGGCTGACGAGTTCTCGTTTGTGGCGTTGTTCGGTAAAAACCACTTGTTGGCAAATGAGTTCCGAGGTGGTGTTGCGTGGGGCAACGGAAATCTCGACAGGGTCATGGAGGGCATTACGTGCCAGATCTCGAATCTCATCGGAAAAGGTAGCAGAAAAGAGCAGAGTTTGACGCTGACTGGGGATGAGTTTCAGGATGCGTCGAATATCCCGAATAAAGCCCATATCTAACATACGATCGGCCTCGTCCAGTACGACGGTTTCCACATCTTTGAGTTGGATGGTTTTTTGTCCTAAATGATCTAAAAGACGACCAGGTGTGGCGACCACAATATCGATAGGTTTTTTTAACGCTTGTATTTGTGGATTAATATTGACGCCACCAAATAACACCAAAGAGCGGATACGTGTGTATTGACTGTAGAGACGCACCGAAGCTTCTACTTGGGCGGCGAGCTCACGCGTAGGTGTCAAAATCAATGCTCGAGGGCTGCCTGCCTGTTGAGTGGGGCGCGGCTGCGTTAGGATGTGGTGCAAAATAGGCAGGGTAAAACCAGCCGTTTTGCCGGTGCCGGTTTGGGCGGCAGCAAGCACGTCTTTGCCTTGTAGCACATGTGGGATGGCTTGGGCTTGGATAGGAGTGGGGGCATCGTAACCCGTATCGCGAATCGCACGCAATAAGGGGTCTGCCAATGATAATGCGGCAAAAGTAATAGAGGTATTCAAGGTATTTCCAGCGACTAGCCCATTACGTCATCGTAATACCAATCTAGGCTGACAGAATGAGGTTGAAGGCGAATATGCCATCGCAGGAAGGCCTGCGTAGAAATGAAAACGCAACGATTGGCGTGCTACGTGAGTTTTTTATTATAACGATAAAGGCAAGTGGAGGACATAAAAACAATGTTTATTCACTTTTTTTGGCTTGCCGCCGACACAGAGCCCGTATAACCTAAGCGAAGATTGAGCTATTTTGTGCTTTGATTTTGAGGCGAAAAAAATGAAACAGTATTTACGATGGTTGTTGTTGAGCCTAGTTGCATTGGTGTTAAGTGGCTGTGGCTATAATGAAATTCAACGTTTGGATGAGCAGGTAAAGGCGGCTTGGTCGCAGACCTTAAACCAATATGAGCGTCGTGCGGATTTGGTGCCCAAGCTTGTGAGTTCAGTCAATGCCTATATGATTAATGAGCGTACGGTATTGACTGATGTGACAGAAGCTCGAGCCAAGGTTGGGCAAATTCATTTAAAAGTCGATGATTTGGATAACCCAGAGCTCATGGCAAAATTCTCCCAAGCCCAAGGCCAGCTCTCTTCGGCTTTATCACGTTTAATGGCGGTGGCAGAAAACTATCCTCAGCTTAAAAGCGATGGCTTAGTCCGTGATCTTATGACGCAGCTCGAGGGCACAGAGAACCGAATCGCGACCGAGCGAGGTCGGTTTGTACAGGCGGTCCAAGAATATAATTTATACATTCGCCAGTTCCCTACGGTAATTACAGCTAAGGTTTTTGGTTATAAGGTCAAAGAGAACTACGGTGTAGATCGTCAGGACGAAATCACGCGTAACCCAGAGGTGCGTTTTGATTTACCTGCTGGGGCGACAAACTAATAGGGAAAAGGAATAGTTATGGTTTTGGCTTTTGAGCGACAGCCCTTTTGGCGAGGGCTGGTGAGTATATGGTTAGTGGCGTTACTGAGTATGGCGTGGCCAGCTTGGGCTAAAGACCAGCCTATTCCTAAACTTGATAGTTGGTTAGTCGATACCACGGGCACATTTAACTCTGCACAAAAACAAGCCCTGACACAGCGGCTCCAAGCTTTTGAACAAAGTAAAGGGGCGCAGATTTTTGTGTTGGTGGTGTCAACCACTGGTACGGAGGGCATTGACTCTTACACCCGTCGGGTTTATGACCAATGGAAAGTTGGTCGTAAAAAAGTGGATGATGGCATTTTGCTCGTGGTCGCTAAAGACGATAGGCGCTTACGTATTGAGGTGGGCTATGGACTCGAGGGCGCGGTGACAGACTTACAGGCGGGCCGTATTATTCGTGAGTTTATTACCCCCGCTTTTACACAGGGGGATTATGTCGGGGGTATTAATGCCGGTGTAGAAAAACTCATGGGTCTGGTCGAAGGAGAACCGCTTCCTCCGCCTATCAAATCCAGTCAGGTAGATACTGACGAAGAAGGTCCGATTGCTATTTTATTGCCATTGGCATTTTTTTCTTTTGTGTTGCCCCCAGTGGCGGCGGCCTTAATTATTGGCTTATTTAGCTTCTTTGTATTTTGGAGTGTGCCTTTGGCGCTGGTAGGCGCTGTGGTAGCGTTTGTTTTATCTCTTATTGGTAAAGCATTTGGTGCCGGAGGAAGAGGTAACTCAGGGCGAGCCTCACGCCGAGGCGCCGCAATTGGTGGTTTAGGTGGTGGCTTTGGTGGGGGATTTGGCGGTGGCGGTTTTGGTGGGGGTAGCGGCTTTGGTGGCGGCGGCGGTGGTAGTAGCGGCGGCGGTGGTGCCTCAGGAAGCTGGTAGGGAGCGGATATGAAAAAAATCAAACAAATTACCGGTATTGCTGCTCTTGAAGGCCAATGGCTACGACGTCGTCATTTTGATGAGGAAGTACTGGCTCATGTGGCAGAGCGTATTAAGCAAAGTGAAAGCACACATACGGGTGAGCTGGTTTTGGCGGTTGAGGCTGTGATGCCTAAACATGAAAAGCATCCACATTATCGAGCATTGGAAGTCTATGGCCGTTTACGCGTATGGGATACCCCGCTCAATAGTGGGGTATTGCTCTATTTAGCCTTAGATCAACGAGCCATAGAAATCATTGCAGACCGAGGGATTACAGCGAGTTCAGCCCAATGGCAGCAAGTCTGTGCGCGTTTGCAGGCGCGTTTGGCTAAAGGGGATTACATAGAAGGCTTATTAGCGGCTGTGGATGATATAGAGCAAATCTTACAAAAGCATGCCCCCGAGGGTGATCACACAGCCGATGTACTGTCGAATGCGCCGGTTTTACTGTAGCGATGAAAGACGTTGATGTTTCTTCCGCCTATTGGCTTGCAGAGGCCCTTCGCTTAAAGGAAAGTCAGTGGGGGCCGATAGAGGACACAGCCGAGGTGCGCCGCGTGGTGGCGGCGGGCGGTGATTTTACACAGCGGGTTTTGCGTCGTGCGTGCTATTTAGGCGAACGTTTAGGTTGGTTGTTGGTTCAGCAGCAGGTATTACGCTGGTTACGTGGCTGTGTGTTGGTTTTAGGCGTGATATTTATATTGCTCGGCCTAGGGATGGCGGCTGGTGCTTTGAGTCGTCCTCATGGCTCTGTGAATATTTTATTGGCTTGGGTAGCCTTATTAGGGGCGCCAAGTTTGAGCTTGTTGCTCTGGCTCGTTTCGTTTTGGTGGCAGCCACACCAAGAGGGGCGCGGCTTTGTGGTGGGGCATATCACCATGTGGCTAAGTCAGCGTTTTGTTCGCGGGCCGGATCAGGCCTTGCTGTTACGCGCTTTGCTTAGCTTATGGGGGCAACAAGCCTCATTACGTTGGCGTTTTGGCTTACTCAACCATATTTTGTGGTTGCTAGCGCTGCTTGCGGCGGCGGTCATGCTGGTGCTTTTGCTTACTGCAAAACGGTATAGCTTTGCTTGGGAGACAACATTGCTGACTCCGAGCCATTTTGTGGCGTGGGTGCAGCTGGTTGGGTGGTTGCCGCAGCAGTTAGGCTTTGCTATGCCAGAAATGGCGGTGATTGCTCAAAGTGATGGCAGTACGCTTTTACCTATGAGCGCACAGGTGCAATGGTCTCAGTGGCTGTTAGGCTGCTTGGTGGTATATGGCATGTTGCCTCGATTGATGGCGTTGTTAGTCTGTATATTTATGCTTTGGCGCGCACAGCGGCGAAGACCTGAGCTAGGTGCGTTACCAGGGATTACAGAGCTTAAGCCTCGCTTGCAACCGCAAACGGAATATGTGGGAGTGGATGCGATAGCTGGTGAGGATCAGGTCCCGCAGGCTCAGGTGGTGCAAGAGCGCCCCGCTTTGCTTGCACCGACGGCAGTGATAGGAATCGAGTTATCATCCGATCAAGTTTGGCCTCCTTTTATGTTGCCTGATGGGTGGCGAGACGAGGGAGTGGTGGATAGCCGTGAGCAGCGCCATCAGTTATTAACGGCATTAGTCCAGCACCCGGTAACGCATTTAGTATTGTGTGTGGATGCGGAGCAAACGCCTGATCGGGGGGTAGTGGCATGGTTAGCAGAGCTAGCTACGTATGCGGATTATTGCTCTATTTATTTATTAAATGCTAAAGACAATCAACATGGCGAAAAGCCTGATCGACGCGAGTCGTGGTATGGTCGATTAAAGAAAGCGGGGTTTCATGCCGTTTATACTCAATCAGAATCGTTGCTTTTTGAGTTGAGTTCATCATGACAGAAACCACCCTTGCTCCTTTAAAACTTGCTGTGGTGGGGCACACCAATACGGGGAAAACATCGTTACTGCGCACGTTGACACGGAATACGTATTTTGGCGAGGTACGTAATAGCCCAGGTACAACGCGTCATGTAGAGGGAGTGCGTTTAAAAATCGCTGATCAGACATTAATCGAACTGTTTGATACGCCGGGTATGGAAGACAGTATGGCGTTGTTGGATTATTTGCAGCGTCTAACTAACGAGCAAGGGCGAATGGATGAGCCCGAACGCATTGCCTTGTTCTTACAAACGCCGGAAGCGAATGAGCGTTTTGAACAAGAGGCTCGGGTATTACGCCAACTTTTACAAAGCGATGCCGGTTTATATGTGATTGATGTACGAGATCCTGTGCTTGCTAAGCACAAGGATGAAATACGTGTGTTGGCCCAGTGTGGTAAGCCCTTATTACCTGTATTAAATTTCACGCGTAGTCCTGAGCAACGGATAGAAGAGTGGCGTACGGCGCTTGCGCATTTAGGCTTACATGCTCTAGCAGAGTTTGATACAGTAGCGCCGGCGTTAAATGGCGAGGCATTGCTTTACGAGAAACTGGCTTTGCTGGTGTCAGCGGCACATAGTGAGCAGTTGCAGCTCTTAAGTGTGGATGTGGCGCAGCAACGTCAACAACGCATGCAAGATGCTTGGCGATTATTAGCCGAACTCTTAGTGGATGTGGCTGCCTGGCGCTTAATTAGCCCTTCGCAAAAAGCCATTTTGGAGAAAAATGTTAAAACCTTGCACGAAACGATTCGCTTACGAGAAGAGG
>JAAYRP010000207.1 GCA_012518715.1 Alcaligenaceae bacterium
GTCCATAATGCCCACGGAGTCGCTCGAATCCAAGGCAGCTACTAATGTATTTCCGGTGGACTTAATCGCCTGCATATGACGAGGAGCTATATAACCCGCAGCACCAATTAAAGCAAATTTTTTCATGTAAGCCTCTACTCTCTTCAAAAAGAATTATTTAGGTTAAAAAATTGTTGTGCCGGGGTATTTATTAATACGAACACCCCACTACTAAATAAACTATCAATTCTACCGCTTATTAAAAGATTTGTTTAAATATAAGCCAAAAGTGTTGCACTATCGGGGCATTTTTTAAAAAGGCAAAAAAAAGCCCTTGAAATGAATCAAGGGCTTTTTAAATCTGGCGGAGATGGAGGGATTCGAACCCTCGATGCGGGTATAAGCCGCATGCTCCCTTAGCAGGGGAGTACCTTCAACCTCTCGGCCACATCTCCGTAAAGTCATAACTATAGCATAACTTTAAATAAAAAAGCTAGCCCCTAGCTGACTTTAGTTTTTTTCTTGGTCTAGCTCAAAAACGCGGTGCAAAGTGCGCACAGCGAGCTCCATGTATTTGTCATCAATAATGACAGAGGTTTTGATTTCGCTGGTGCTGATCATTTGGATATTGATGCCCTCTTCGGCCAAGGCGCGGAACATGGTGCTGGCCACACCCGCATGGCTGCGCATGCCAATGCCCACGATAGAGACTTTACACACTTTAGAGTCCGCTACAATTTCGCCTGCGCCGATGGCTGGGCCGATTTGTTTTTCTAGGATCTCTTGGGTGCGCTCGGCATCTGCACGGTTTACCGTAAAGGAAAAGTCCGTTGTGCCCTGTACCGATAGGTTTTGTAAGATCATATCCACATCGATATTGGCTTCGGCAATGGGGCCTAGGATCGAATACGCCACACCGGGGGTGTCGGGTACGGCACGCAAAGTGAATTTGGCCTCGTCACGGCTAAAAGCAATACCAGAAACAACAGCAGCTTCCATTTTTGTGTCTTCCTCGAAGGTAATCAACGTGCCCGAGGAGTCTTCCTCGTCGATGGGCATATCCGGATCAGTTAAAGATGATAAAACGCGTACGGGGACCCGGTATTTACCGGCAAACTCCACAGAGCGGATTTGTAGAATTTTGGAGCCCAAAGAGGCGAGCTCTAGCATTTCCTCGAAGGAAATCACGCGCATGCGACGGGCTTCGGGGACCACGCGTGGGTCGGTGGTATAGACCCCATCCACGTCGGTAAAAATTAAGCATTCGTCGGCGTTTAACGCGGCGGCCATGGCCACGGCCGAGGTGTCCGAGCCACCACGCCCTAGGGTGGTGATGTGGCCTTTGTCATCAACCCCCTGAAAGCCGGTCACAATCACCACACGGCCAGCGTCTAAATCGGCTTGTACTCGTGTGGGGTCAATGGATTTAATCCGGGCTTTGGTATAAGAGGAGTCGGTGTTCACCGGCACTTGCCAACCGGCATAGCTACGAGCGGGCACGCCAAGCTCGATCAATGCCATGGCTAATAGTGCGCTACTGGCTTGTTCACCCGTGGCAGCGAGCATGTCTTGCTCTCGCAAGTTAGGATGTGCGGAGATATCTTTTGCTAAGCCTAGCAAACGATTGGTTTCGCCAGACATAGCAGAAGGAACCACTACAACCTGATGTCCAGCTTTGTGCCATTTGGCGACTCGGCGCGCTACATTTTTGATACGCTCTACCGAGCCCATCGATGTGCCGCCATATTTTTGTACGATCAAGGACATAATAATTACTGACTGAAATAAAATGGCTCACGCCACGAAAAAAAATACTATTTTATTTGGCTACGATACGCTAGTATCAAAATGTAAAAACACGCGGCCGCGGCGACAGCATACATAGACGTCACCATGTTTAATGCGCATTTGGCGATCAAAGCCCAGCGCATGCAGTTCACGCAGCTGCCGTAACATATCATTTAACCGTGCTTGGGTGGGCATTTTTTGCCCTTGTTTGGCTAGCCAATGGCGCAATACCAGGGCTTGACGGGTGGGTTTAAGCTGGCGCCACCGTGCTAAATCAAAGCTTTGGCTGGCTGCGTCCACATCTAGCGTTGCCAAATCGTCTTCGGCGATTTCATCTAAGAGCTCGGCGATTTCTTGGCTTTGTTGGGCATGGCGGCTTAATACGTGCTGCCAGCCGCGCCACCGTTCATTTAAATGCGGCACAATCCGGTCCCGCAGCGCCCCACGCGTGTAGTCATCCTGAAGATTGGTTGGGTCCCACACGGGTTTCCAGTGGCTTTGCGCGGCAAATTGCTCTGCCACAGCGATCAGCTTAGCACGGGGGATGGTAAGCAGGGGGCGTAAATAATGGATGCCATCCCTTTGCATCAGGGGTGCCATGGCGCCCATGCCGGTGACCCCGGCCCCCCGCAGTAGGCGCAGCAATACGGTTTCGGCCTGATCATCCAGATGGTGACCTAAGAATATATGCTTGACACCAGTAAGCTGGCTAAGCTGTGTAAAAGCCTGGTAGCGCGCGGTGCGTGCGGCGGATTCCAGGCCATCGCCCTGGGTTAGGTCCACCTGTACGCGCACGGTGTGGCACGGTACACCTAAAAATAAGGCGAGCTCATGGACATGGTCCACCCAGCCCTCTGCCCGTTGTTGTAAGCCATGGTGCACATGAAAAAAATGCAGGGTTTTACCCTGCTTGCGTGCCCATACCACCGCGTGTAACGCCAGCATGGCAGAATCCACCCCACCGCTGCAGGCGACGGCAAACGCATCTGCTGCCAACGGTTGGGTGAGCTGCTGCAACGCAGATAGCACCAAGGGGTTGGCTACCTGCTCAAGAAAAGAGGTGCTAAGGGGTGGGAAACCAGGATTAGGCACGTGACTCTTGGTAACGACCATAAGACAACAAGCGCTCTAAACGTTGCTGACGTAATTGATCTACGGATAACCCCGATACCTGCCGCAAGGCGTCGGCTAGGGCTCGGCTCAGCTGGCGCGCCATGGTGGCGGGGTCGCGATGGGCACCGCCAATGGGCTCGTTAACCACACGATCGATGAGCTCTAGGTCTTTTAGGCGGTCCGCTGTGATTGCTAAGGCTTCGGCGGCGGTAGAGGCTTTGTCGGCGCTGCGCCATAAAATCGACGCACAGCCCTCGGGGGAGATCACCGCATAGGTGGCGTATTGCAGCATGAGCACCACATCGCCCACGGCAATGGCTAGCGCCCCACCGGAGCCGCCCTCGCCAATAATGGTGGAGATAATGGGGACTTTGAGTTCGGCCATGGCGTAAAGATTATGCCCAATGGCTTCGGACTGGCCGCGTTCCTCGGCACCGATACCAGGATACGCACCGGGGGTATCCACAAAGGTAAAGATAGGGAGTTGGAATTTTTCGGCTAAGCGCATTAAGCGTAAAGCTTTGCGGTAGCCCTCGGGGCGTGGCATGCCAAAATTACGTTTGGCGCGCTCTTTGGTGTCGCGGCCTTTTTGGTGACCAATGACCATGCATGGTGTGCCGTTAAAACGGGCCAACCCACCTACGATCGCTTTATCGTCCGCATACATGCGGTCACCGTGTAGTTCGTGAAAATCCGTAAAGATTTCACGCACGTAATCTAAGGTGTAAGGACGCTGGGGATGGCGTGCTACCAAAGCCGTTTGCCAAGGCGTTAATTTAGCGTAAATACTACGCGCCAAGGTTTGACTTTTTTGCTGTAGACGGCTGACCTCTTCGGAAATATCTACCGCGGAATCCGCCTGCACAAATCGCAATTCGTCTATTTTTTGTTCGAGTTCAGCAATGGGTTGCTCGAACTCTAGGAAAGTATTTCGCATTGTCGTCTTAGCTCGTATTAATAATGGACAGCTACAGCATCTACGCTGCGCCATAAATGCCATGTTGCCACAGTACACCAAGGTGCCCAAGCCTGAGCAACCTCGCGGGCTTCAAAACGCGATACCGGTTCGCCACTGAAATAATGGGTGGAGATGGCTTGTAATAAAGCGGCATCATCCAGTGGCAAAACATCGGCACGGCGTAAGTTAAAAATTAAAAACATTTCGGCCGTCCAGCGGCCGACGCCACGAATAGCACAAAGTGTTTCGATTACAGCTTCGTTATCTAAGTGCTGTAAACGCGAAACATCAATATAGCCATCCACAAAATGTTGAGATATCCCAATAATATATTCTGCTTTACGCCTAGGCAAACCAATTTGACCTAAACAAGCAGACGAAAGTATAGCGATATTTTCTGGATCGGGTTGTTCTCCGTGATGACGCGCAAACTGGTGCCATTGTCTTAGCGCGGTGCGCCGGCTGGCTTGGCGCGATAAAACCGCACGCACTAGGGTGACAAACGGCGATGCCGGTAACCCTAGCGCATCATCAGCGTATAGGGGGATTATTCTACGCAGAATCCGATCATTTTTCATCAATTCGGTTTTTGCTCTTTCCCAATACGCGGGTGCGACCACCTGATCTGTTGCGGTATTAAGCACGACGCCACTGGGTGAGCCCACCGGGCTTGTCCTCGAGCTCGATGCCCTGAGCGCGCAGTTGTTCGCGAATCGCATCGGCCTGTGCAAAGTCTTTGTTTTGCTTGGCCTGATGGCGTTGGGCGATTAGGTCTTCGATTTGGGCATCGGTTATGGATGAAGCTTGCGCCCCTGTTTTCAAATAGCGGGTGGGCGAGCGTAAGTAGGTTTGGGGGTCGTGCTGTAGCAGACCTAAGATCCCCCCCAGGGCCTTGAGTTCAGCAGATAATGCCGCGGATTTGTCCTTGTTTGCCTGACTGGCCAGGTCAAAAAGCACGGCGACTGCCCCGGCCGTGTTGAAGTCATCATTCATGGCGTCACGGAAACGTTGGGCATAAGGGCTGTCCCAATCAATGCCATTTTGTGCTGCGGGTGGGATATTGGCTAGGGTCTGGTACAACCTGTCGATGGCTTGCTGGGCATCGTAAAGGTTATCGGGTGCGTAGTTTTGTGTGCTGCGGTAGTGGTTACGCACAATGAAAAAGCGCAGCATTTCCGCTTCGCGTGGGTTGGCTTCGTAGGTGGCTTGATCATCGGCCACGTCGGCGGCGATGGTTTGGCGAATCGTGCGGAAATTACCTAAGGATTTAGACATTTTGTCCGCATCCACCATGAGTGGTCCGCAATGCATCCAAATCGATGCCATTTCCCCACCAAACGCCCCCTCGGATTGGGCGATTTCGTTTTCGTGGTGGGGGAATTTCAGATCTGGCCCGCCACCGTGAATGTCCAAAGGCATGCCTAACAAGGCGTGGCTCATGGCCGAGCATTCAATATGCCAGCCAGGACGCCCTAAGCCATAGGGAGACTGCCATTTGGATTCGGCGGGCTCATCGTCTTTGGCGGCTTTCCATAGCACGAAGTCTAAGGGGTCACGTTTGCCCGAAGAAACCGCGACGCGCTCGCCGGCGCGTAAATCGTCTAGTGATTTGCCTGATAATTTGCCATAGCCTTTGAACTGGCGTACAGCGTAGTTCACGTCGCCGTCGTCACCCTGATAGGCTAAGCCTTTGTCTTCGAGCAGTTTGATGATGCCGAGCATATCACCCACATGCTCGGTGGCACGTGGTTCAAAATCTGGGGATTGAACATTGAGCGCTTTTTCATCGGCATGCATGGCATCGATATAAAAAGCGGTGACATCTTGCATGCGTTGATTTCGCTCTACGGCACGACGGATGATTTTGTCATCAATATCGGTAATATTGCGTACGTATTTGACCTGATACCCCATGGTGCGCAACCAGCGTTGGATCACATCAAAGCTCACGAGCATCCGTGCGTGGCCCAAATGACAAAAGTCATAAACTGTCATACCACACACATACATGCGAACCTTACCGGGCTCTATTGGCTTAAATTCTTCTTTGGTACGGGAAAGGGAGCTATATATACGCAACATAAGGGGTTATTGTCTATAAATAAAAGGCTAAAATAGGTGATAGTTTAGTATAACAAGGCTGTCACTAAAGGTGGCGTCTTAACCCTCTGAATCATGTATTCGTTATGTCTGATAGGAATATTCCGGTGTTCAAACGACTTTTTTTCTTTACCTCTTTCTGCGCTGTGCTGGGCTTGAGCCTAAGTGTATCGCTAGTCGCTCATGCCCAAAGCACGGGGGCCATTTTCAATGACGCACCGGCAACACCACGGGGCTGGCAACCGTTGGTTCGCGCGCTGGATGCCCTAACGCCCAGCGTGGATACCTCTGTTCCGTTAACACCACAAGACATTACGAATCGTATCACAGCCCTTTTGAATCAAGGGCAAAATGAACAAGCGCTACAGGCCATTGAAAAGCGTCTTGCGCAGCGCGAGGCCAGTGGCGAGATCGGGGTGGATGTGCAGCTGCTGTTTTTGCAGGGGCGGGCTTATTCGCAGCTGGGTCAGCATACCAAAGCCATCGAAAGCTACCGTCAGCTTACCGTGTTTTACCCTGAGCTCCCCGAACCATGGAACAACCTTGCCGCCGAATACATGCGTCAACACCAATTAGAGCTAGCCCAAGAGGCCTTGGATATGGCATTGTTAGCCAACCCGAATTATGCTTTGGCGCTCCAAAATTACGGCGAGCTACAGCTTATGCTTGCGCATCAGGCTTTTCAGAAAGCTGGAAACGCTGAACGCTCTAAGGACACTCAATACATCTTAGAAAACTAATTTTCATAAAGGGAATACTTTACAATGCCACAATACTTCACTATAAGACAGGTTTTACGTTTTCAACCGGTCGTGTTTTTTTTACTTGGGCTGATGATGATGGCACTGTCTCTCTCTGCTCAAGCAACTACTTCTTCTACCACACAAGGTAATACTATGAGTACAAATCCAAAAGTTTTACTTCAAACCAACAAAGGCGATATCACGCTTGAGCTGGATGCCGAAAAAGCCCCTAACACCACACAAAACTTTTTAAACTATGTGAATGCTGGCTTTTATAACGGTACGATTTTTCATCGTGTGATCAATAACTTTATGATCCAAGGCGGTGGGTTCGAGGTTGGCATGAAACAAAAAGAAACCAACGCGCCTATCGAAAACGAAGCCAACAATGGTCTAAAAAATGATCGCTACACCATTGCGATGGCACGTACCAACGACCCGCACTCTGCTACCGCACAGTTTTTTATTAACGTTGCCGATAACGATTTTCTTAACCATACCAACCCTACCCCCAATGGCTGGGGCTACGCGGTGTTTGGTAAAGTCGTCGAGGGCACCGACGTTGTAGATAGCATCAAAGGGGTTAAAACTGGGAACAAAGGCTTCCACCAAGACGTACCTGTCGAAGATGTCATCATCGAAAACGCTACCGTTGTTGAGTAAGCTACAGCTTCACGGTACGGTCTGGATCGCCGCAGATATTCATTTGGGGCCACATAGCCCCAAAACGTCACAGGCTTTTTATCAGTTTTTAGATCAAGCCAAACAACACGCTGACGCGCTTATTTTATGCGGCGATATTTTCCACGCTTGGGTAGGGGCGGATCAAGCCATTGACCCTCCTGCCTGGCTGGCACACGCGGTGTATCATTTCCGGCGTACGGCAATGGATTTGCCGATTTTTTTTATGCGCGGTAACCGTGATTTTTTACTGGATGGGCATTTTGCGCATTATGTTGGCGCACAGATGCTTGATGATCAGCTGATTTTACAAACGGATCATCATCGTCTTTTGCTAACCCATGGGGACGAGCTGTGTACCGATGACCAGCGCTATCAACGCTTTAGGCGGCGTGTGCGTAATAAAAAGCTCCA
>JAAYRP010000208.1 GCA_012518715.1 Alcaligenaceae bacterium
CCTGATATTACGGTTGTGACGCCAATTTTCGATGCGGCGGATGAGAACATTCTGTTTTTTGTCGCTTCGCGTGGACACCATGCGGATGTAGGGGGGATTACGCCGGGGTCCATGCCTCCTGGCAGTCGTACCGTGATGGAAGAGGGTGTACTGATTGATAATTTTAAATTGGTAGAAAAAGGGGAAATGCGAGCGGAGGCTTTGCGAGAGCTGTTATCCAGTGGCCCCTATCCTGCTCGCAATATAGAGCAAAATTTGGCTGATTTACGCGCACAAATTGCAGCTAATGAAAAAGGGGTGCAAGAGTTGCAGCGCATGGTGCAGTTATTTGGTTTGGACGTGGTGCAAGCCTATATGCAGCACGTACAAGATAATGCGGAAGAGTCCGTGCGTCGCGTCATTGATGTGCTGCAAGATGGTGAGTTTTATTACGAGCTGGATAATGGCGCGCACATTCAAGTAGCGGTGCGGGTGAATAAAGCCGAGCGTAGTGCTGTGGTTGATTTCACCGGGACATCAGAGCAGCTAAGCAGCAATTTTAATGCGCCTAAGGCAGTTTGTATGGCGGCAGTGTTGTATGTGTTCCGGACTTTAGTCAATGATGAGATTCCGATGAACCAAGGGTGCCTAAAGCCGATCGAGGTCATTATTCCCGCTGGTAGTATGTTAAATCCTACCTACCCTGCAGCTACTGTGGCAGGCAACGTCGAAACCTCTCAGTGCATTACGGATGCATTATACGGGGCTTTAGGTGTAATGGCGGCATCCCAAGGCACGATGAATAACTTTACCTTTGGTGATGACGAATACCAATATTATGAAACCATTGCTGGCGGTTCAGGCGCGGGGGTAATTCTCAATACTGACGGCTCGCACGAGGTTTTTCCCGGAACAGACGTGGTGCAAACCCACATGACGAACTCACGCCTTACGGACCCGGAAATTTTAGAATGGCGCTATCCCGTTGTATTAGAAGAGTTCTCGATTCGAGCAGGGAGTGGGGGCGCTGGGCAGGCTGCAGGTGGGAACGGTGGCACACGGCGTATACGTTTTCTTAAGCCAATGACGGCCTCTATTCTTGCGAATCGTCGTCGGGTGCCCCCATTTGGTGCGGCCGGAGGTCAGCCAGGAGCACTAGGCGTAAACTATGTGGAGCGCACGGATGGCACAAGAGAGGATTTGAGTGCAACGGCCTCGGTGGCGATGCAAGCAGGTGATGTGTTTGTGATTCACACCCCAGGGGGGGGAGGTTTTGGGAAAAAGCAGAAGTAAAAGCGGCTTCAGACCTAGTAGAGATCCCCATTTTTATTTCATTGGAATTTCAGAATAATAGCCTATCTTATTTTTTAGGCTCCCGAGGAGAAAATATGAAACTAAAACAACTCGTCTTTGTAGGTGCCGCGGTGGCCTTTTCGTTGTCCGCAGCTCAAGCGCAAACGTGGCGTATGGCAACGGCTTACCCTGAAGCCAATTTCCATACACAAAATATTAACCAGTTTGTAAAAGAGATTGAAGAGGGCACAGGTGGTAAGCTCACCATCAATGTACATCCAGGGGGGTCACTCATTAAACCTGCCGAAATTAAAAATGCTACGCGTTCACGGCAGATTGAAATGGGAGAATTTATCATTTCTGGTTTGGCAAATGAAAATCCGGTATTTGCTTTAGACTCTGTTCCTTTTATGGCCACCTCTTATGATGAGTCATTTAAGATGTATCAGGTCTCTAAGCCGTATCTGGATGAGCTATTTGCTAAACAAAACCTAAAGGTGTTGTATTCAGTGGCTTGGCCTCCTCAAGGGCTTTACACAGAGCGTCCTATAGAAAAAATCGAGGACCTGAAAGGCTTGCGTATGCGCGCTTATAGCCCACAAACGGAGCGCTTTGCTCAGCTAGCAGGGGCTGTGCCGACCCAAATCGAGGCTACCGATTTGGCCCAGGCTTTTACCACGGGTCGTGTTAATGCCATGATTACATCGGCATCAACCGGGGTGAACTCCAGTGCTTGGGACTTTTTAACGCATTACTATGATGTGGCCGCCTTTTTGCCTAAAAACGTGGTTGTAGTAAATAAGCGTAGCTTCGAGGCGTTGGATGAGGCCACGCAAAAAGTCATAATAGACGCTGCAGCAAAAGCGGAGCAGCGTGGTTGGGAAATGTCCAAAGAGGATCGTATTAAACAGGGGCAGGTCTTACGCGACCATGGCATCACTGTTAGCGAGGGCACAGAGGAGCTGCGTGCGGCACTTCAAGCAATCGGCGCTAAGATGGCGACGGAGTGGAGCAAAGAAGCCGGTAAGCAGGGCGAAGATATTATTCAAGCTTACTCCAATTAATTCCAGTCATTTTGGGATATCGACGCAGCTTAGGCTGCGTCGTTTTTTAAGGAAACACAATGCGCAAAAGTCTCGACTGGTTGTATAAGTGTAGTGGGGCCGTCGCTGCATTATCTTTGCTAATGATCATGGTTGTGGTGTTTGGCCAGGTCATGCTAAATACGATCGATTTTGTAGCACTTTCTTTATTTGGCAAAAGTTATGGGTTTTTAATCCCTTCCTATGCGCTATTTTCTGGTTATGCGCTGGGTTTTGCTACTTTTTTATCTTTAGGCTTAGGCTTGCGTCGAGCCGTTCATATTCGAGTCACTCTTGTTGAAAACACCTTCTCCCTAAGGGGGCGTCGTTATAGCTTGACTCTAGTTGCCCTAATTGGTGTGTTGATGGGGGCATTATTTACATATAGTTTGGCAGAGCTTACATACCAATCTTGGGATTGGGGCGATACGGCATCCGGTTTAGTCCGCGTACCTTTATGGATACCTCAGCTGGTACTAACAATCGGAGCAGGTATTTTTACTATTGCTGCAGTAGATACTTTGATTGAAATGGTGCGTGATAAACAATCACCCGCTTTGCGTGCCACGGATCCTACTGAGGAGGGCATGTAATGTCTGATGTGTGGTTGTCTTTGATTTTAATTATTACGCTTATTGGTAGCTTAGCTTTAGGGGTATGGGTATCCGTTGCTTTGTTTGTGACAGGTGTGGTGGGGATACTTTTATTTTCCAGCGCGCCCTTAACTAATGTATTGGCAACAAATATTTGGAGCTCTTCGGCCGAATGGTCTTTAGCGGCTTTGCCTTTGTTTATCTGGATGGGGGAAATCCTGTTCCGCTCACGTATGTCCAAAGACTTATTTAGTGGTTTAGCACCATGGATGCGCTCGCTGCCCGGGGGGTTAGGACATGTAGGCATTTTGGCATCGGGGATTTTTGCTGCGGTTAGCGGCTCATCCGCCGCCACCTGTGCAACAGTAGCCAAAGTCACGGTGCCAGAACTGAAAGCACGGGGCTATGATGAAAAATTGGTTGTGGGCACAATTGCTGGTTCCGGTACGTTAGGTCTGTTGATCCCACCCTCGATTATTTTGATTGTTTATGGGGTAGCAGCAGAGTTATCAATTGCGCGTTTATTTGTGGCTGGGGTGTTGCCGGGGCTGATGATGATTGGCCTATTTATGGCGTATGTGGCGATTTGGTCATGGCGCAACCCCGATAAAGTACCAGCTAAAGACCCGCCGTTATCTTTTGTCCAGAAATTAAAGGCGACCTGTACGCTATTGCCGGTTACCTTATTGATCATCGGGATTATGGGCTCTATTTATTTAGGCTTAGCAAGCCCGACGGACTCAGCGGCGGTAGGGGTGGTAATTGCGTTGCTATTGAGCTGGGCCTTTGGTGACTTGAGCTGGAAAAGCTTCAAAGACAGCTTGATTGCCGCGATGTTATCTTCGTCGATGATTGCTTTTATTTTGGCGGGGTCGGCTTTTCTCACCATTGCGATGGGTTACTCGAATATCCCTATGAATTTAGCTCGCTGGATTGGAGAGCTGGGAATGAGTCCCTATGCCCTGCTGATTGTGCTGACATTATTTTTCATCATTTTAGGTAGCTTTTTAGACGGGATTTCCATAGTGGTATTGACTACCGCGATTTTACTGCCGGCCGTGCAAGCCGTAGGGATTGACCCGATTTGGTTTGGCTTATATTTGGTGCTGGTAGTAGAAATGGCACAAATCACCCCACCAGTGGGGCTAAACTTGTTCGTTTTGCAGGGGATGACGGGGCACGATATTGTGTATTTGTCTAAAGCCGCTTTGCCGTTTTTCCTTATGCTAGTGCTTGGCGTATTTTTGGTTATTCTTTTCCCTGAGATTATTTTGTTTTTGCCAAAACTAATGTATATGTAGTCACAAAACGGTCTCAAGGGGTAGGGGCAAGCTAACCCCTTGAGGCTATTTGCATAGATAGGCGGTCTGGTGATGCGATTATTGGATCACACCGCATGCCACTCTGGCTCCACCCCCTCCTAAGGGTTTGGGGTGATCGGAGTGGTTATCCCCACCTTCGTGTACCATGAGCGAATGCCCACGTAAATCATCGATGTTTTTTAGGCGTGGAGCGAGCACCGGCTGCGTGGCTTCACCATTTTCAGCCACATATAAAGGGGGAAGATCGCCAAGATGGCCTTTGCCCCAAGGCTCGCCGTGCTGACCGGTGTTTTCAGGATCCCAGTGCCCTTTGGCTGCGCCGGCTGGTACCATTTTTCCATCTTGCTCTGATGGCTCGCAACTGGGGGCTTCGTGAATATGAAAGCCGTGTAGGCCGGGTTCTAAGCCTTGTAGCGCTGGGGTAAAGACCAAGCCATAGTCGGATGGGTTGACAGCGACCTCACCAATTTGTTTTTGTACCCCTTTTTCATCCACTATATGCATAGGAATTAAGAGCGAATCGGCCCACGCGGTGGCGCTTAGTGTGATGGCAGCCAGTGCAGCCATACCCCAGATACGTTTTTGCATTATCGTTCTCCTGATGAAGATGAATGAAAAATACCAGTATGACGCACAACCTATATGGCAGTGCGTAATCAAGCATAACTCATTGTGACACGGGGCGAAGTAGAGAAAAAGTCTTAGTAGGTTTGTTATGCGTTTAAGTACTAGGCAAACCGCCCTAGTTTATGTAATAATTATGATCTTTGATGCATCCTTAGATGAATCAGGCCCCTCTAGCTCATGCTTGGTTAGAGCAGCGGACTCATAATCCGTTGGTGCGCGGTTCGACTCCGCGGGGGGGCACCATTTTCTATTACGAACAGAGACCACCTTTAGGGTGGTTTTTTTGTCCCTGCGGGTTTTTCGTTCGTTGCTCTTTTATTTGAATCCTTTTAGAATCACTGATTGGAATAAAATCGTTCCATTTGGTTTGTTTTTGATTCGGTGAAGGAGGGTAGGGTGAACGCAAAAAAACGGCAACGCATGGACGACTTAATTATCGCTTTAGCCACTAATCCAAGTGCGAGTTTAAATGAATTAGCAGAAGCTGCGGGCATAGGTAAAACCACCTTATATCGTCTGGGTGGTGCAAGAGAAAGCCTAATCGAAAAAGCGGTCAGTTATGCCGTAGCGAAGCTTAGCGCCATACTGGATGAGTTCGTTTTTGATGCGCGCCATATCCGCCCATTGCTCGTGCGTTTGGCTCAGCGCTCTATTGATGAGGGTGCAAGCATTTTATTGCTTGTGGCTTGTTGTCATCTAAATATCAGTGCCTTAAGCCAGCTTGAGCAGCGCTGGCATCAGACGCTAGACACCTTTTTTTTACAAGCGCAACAAGAGGGGTTGCTGCGTATAGATATTAGTGCGAGTGCATTAACAGAGACATGGGGTGCGTTGATGTCGGGGCTCATATTTTCGGAACAACAAGGGCGTATGACCAAAGCCGAAGTAGTGGATACGGTGGAAAAAGTTTTTTTCCAAGGCGCGTTAGCGCAGGGGAAAGCTTAAAATGAAAACGCAACCTTGTCCTTGTCAAAGTACAAAATCCTATGCTGATTGCTGCCAACGTTGGCACGAGGGAGAATACTATCTACAAGCACCCGATGCAGAAAGCTTAATGCGCTCACGTTATAGTGCTTTTGTTTTGGATAAGTTGGAATATCTGTTACAAACTTGGCATCCACAAACGCGCCCTGAGCATTTGGATCCGAATCCCATTGGTTTGAAATGGCTGGGTTTGCAAATTCGCCAACATACAGTTATTGATGATACGCAACAAGAGGTCGAGTTTGTTGCGCGTAGCCGATACCAAGGTCGAGCAACGCGCTTGCATGAAATAAGCCGTTTTGTAAGGGAGCAGGGGCGTTGGTTTTACGTGGATGGAGCGTTTAAGACATAAAAATAGGCTCCCGTAAATATGGGGGCCTATGTGTTAATAGCGTTACAGTAAAGTACCGGTCAGGATGAGGGCGGCGACAGAAAAATAAATAACTAACCCTAGCACATCGACAAGTGTAGCCACGAGTGGCGCCGAGGCGCTCGCTGGATCAAATCCAAAGCGCTGTAAAAGAAATGGCAACATGGAGCCAATGCTCGACCCAAAGCAGACAATGCCAATTAAGGACATCCAAATGGTAAAGCCAATCAGTAAGTAATGCTCACCATAATCATAGAGTCCAATATGTTGCCACACAAAAATACGACTAAAGCCAATAGCGCCAAGCATTGCACCTAAAACGAGCCCTGTAGGCAGTTCACGTAATAATACTCGCCACCAATCGCGTAAGCGAACTTCATTTAAGGCCAGACCGCGAATCAGAAGAGAGGTAGCCTGAGAGCCTGAGTTACCACCAGAGCTCATGATGAGTAGGATAAACATAGCAAGCACCACCGCTTTTTCTAGTTCCAGCTCATAATATTGCATGGCACTGGCAGTGAGCATTTCCCCTAAAAATAAAATGGCGAGCCACCCCCCGCGTTTACGTAACATGGTGCCAAAGCCTACCTCTAAATAGGGCTGATCAATATGCTCTCCACCCCCAAAGCGACCGAAGTCTTCGGCGGCCTCTTCCATAAGCGCATCAATGACATCATCCACGGTCACAATACCAATCACTTGCTGCTCTGCATCGACCACCGGTAAAGCTAAAAAATCGTGACGACGAATAATATGGGCGACTTCTTCGCGATCCATGAAGGCATCGACAGTAATAGGGGTTTGGCCCGTCCATAAATCGGTGAGGGGCGAGCTAGGATCGGCACAGACCAGTTGACGTAAAGGCAATACAAAACGAAGGCATTGTCTATCGTCTACCACATAAATTGCATATACCGTTTCGCGAGTGCTTTCGACCTCGCGTATATGTTGCAAGGTTTGCGCTACGGTCCAGGTAGTAGGTACTTCAATAAACTCAGTGGTCATAATGCTACCCGCCGTACCTTGGGGGTAGCTCATGAGGCGTAGTACAGAGGCGCGTGTAGTGGGGCTTAATAAGTTTAGCGCCTGTTGACGGATGGGAGGCTCAAAGCCACTCATCAAGTCGGCCATGCGGTCTTCGGCAAGCTGATCCAAGACCTCAGCGCGGCCGGCTGCGGCCAAATACGCTGCCAGATCGGAATCACACCGGAGGTCTGGGTTCTCTAGTAAATCAACCAGAGCTGCGGAGTCGAGTTGGGCGGCCAGTTTTACCGCTTGCGTATTTTTAAGTTGATTCAGGTAGCTGACGGCATCGGCAACGTGATCAAACTGTTGTAAGGTATGAAAAGAAGTCTGCATAGTGCTGGCTTATGGTTGGTTAACCCAAACTCTCCCATCAAATAAACGACGTGCTGTACGGTAAAAAGCGCCTGATTTTGCTTGCCATTGTCCCGACTCATAATGCACCTCTGCATCAACGGTGAGCACCCCAGAGGGCATCCCCAGGCGTAGGGCTTGTGCACCGGCTGTAGGGCTTAGCACATCGGCAACCACGGTGCCTTGAATACGTGCGGCCACAGCGGTGCAAAGAGAGATAGTAAGGGGCAAAGCACGGTGTGGCTGTCCGTTAGACATCACGCGCGCGACCAAGTCCATTTCCTGTGCGGGGATGCGTTCACCGGCAAGGGTAGGGTTATCTTGACTAGGACTCACTAAGGCCACAAAAGGCACGATCGTAATTTGCTTAGCACTCTCAAGGTCGGGTGCGATTCCCATCGCCACAGAGGCGTGGCAGCGGATGCTTTCAAGGGTAGCAAGAAGCTCAGGGCGATTTTCAATCGCGTCGGGTAGCTCCAAGCCGGTAAGCCCAAGGTCTTGTGCTCGAATAAAGACGGCAGCATTGGCTGCATCCACTAAAGAAACCGTTAAAGGACCTAAACCTGGAATCATCAGCGTATCGGTAACCTGGCCTGTGGGTAAGAGCTGGCCCGTAGTGGCGCCGCCAGGCTCAATGAATTCCAGTTTAATTGGTGCGCCGGTTCCCCCTACTCCAGGAATAGCTAAGTCCCCTTGATATTGAGTTTGGCCATTGGGTGTGGCAAAGGTGCTATGGATGATTTTTTTTGTGTTGGTGTTGTAGATACGCACGGTGGTGGTTTCATCCTTTGGTATGACCAGCCCTTGATCTACGGCGAAGGGACCGACAGCTGCGCTCATATTGCCACAGTTGCCTTGGTAGCTGACTTTTTGCTCTTTGATCGCCACTTGAGCAAAGGTGTAATCCACATCAGCTTCAGGATGTGAGGAAGGACCAACGATGCAAACCTTTGATAGAGAGGAGACCCCGCCACCCATGCCATCCAGTTGTCGTCCATAAGGGTCTGGGCTACCCATAGCAGCGCAAAATAAAGGTGCCCAGTCGCTTTGATTGGCGGGAAGATCCTTAGGTTGTAGCATAAGCGCTTTGCTGGTGCCTCCGCGCATGAACACAGCGGGGATAGAAATTTGGGACATAGGACTTTCCTTTGCTAAAGTATCGGTGTTGTCGGTTTGTTATGAGTAAGCAGTAAAAATGCAGTCAAAATAAGTTTATTCTTTTCTTAAAAAGGGGCAGGAGCATGTATCTTCATCCTAAACTAGAGCCAATACAGATCCATGGCAGAAGCTTTGATTATGTACCGATTCATACGATTCCTGACATTGATCAACTACCCTTTTCTTTACGTATAGTATTAGAAAACGTATTACGCCAAACCGCAACCAAAGGTATTGATAATCATCGTGAAATTCAAGCGATTTTAAATCGTGATGTGGATGCAGGGATCCTCTTTTATCCCGCTCGTGTATTTGGACATGACATTTTAGGTTTAGTGATGTTGTTAGACATGGTGGCTATGCGCGAAGCTGTTCACCATGCCGGAGGTGATGCCTCTCAGGTGCGTCCTACTGTGCCGACAGATGTGGTGATCGATCACTCTTTACAGGTGGATAGCTGGGCAAATCCTTTAGCCGCTGAAATTAACTTAAAAAAAGAATACGAGCGTAACGCCGAGCGTTTTGCTTTTTTACGTTGGTGTGGGGCGAACTTTGAGGGGGTGAATGTGATTCCCCCGGGCAAGGGCATCATGCATCAACTGCATATTGAACATATTGGGCAGGTGGTCGGAGCGACTCCCCTTCAGGATAAGGGGGCTACACTGCTTTTCCCTGATAGCTGTGTGGGTACAGATAGTCATACGCCCATGGTAAATGGGTTAGGGATTTTAGCGTGGGGGGTGGGAGGCATTGAAGCCGAAGCGGTCATGGTGGGGCTGCCGGTGAGTATGCCGCTGCCCGAAGTGGTAGGCATTGAGCTCACTGGACAACTACCCAATGGCGTGTTACCCACTGATTTGGTGTTAACGATTACAGAGCAGCTGCGTCAATTAGGTGTAGTAGGTAAGTTTGTTGAATTTTTTGGTGCGGGGTTGGATCAGTTGTCCTTAGGAGATCGGGGCATGATTGCTAACATGGCACCCGAATACGGTGCTACGGTGGTGTTTTTCCCCGTCGACCAGCAGGCCTTGGATTATATGCGCATGACAGGGCGTGACGAGGCGCATATTCAGTTAGTAGAGGCTTATTGCAAGCAGCAAAAACTCTGGCGCGATGCCACCACCCCCGCTCCTCGATTTGAAACGGTATTAACTATCGATTTGAGTGCGATTCGTCCGAGTTTGTCTGGACCAAGCAATCCCGAAGAACGGTTCGATTTAAAGCAAGCGGCATCACTTTTTGCGCAGCATCACCAACATATTGCTGGCCGCCCTGTTGATATGGAGCGTAGTATTCCTGTTCCTGGTGAAACGTTTACGCTTAAAGACGGCGATGTGGTGATTGCGGCTATCACTTCCTGCACGAACACGGCGAACCCAACAAATATGATTGCAGCGGGCTTGGTTGCCCAAAAAGCGGTTGCTAAAGGCTTACGCACTAAGCCTTGGGTTAAAACCTCTTTGGTACCGGGGAGCCAAGTCACTGCAGATGTATTACAAAAAGCGGATTTGCAAGCGGCTTTAGATCAGTTGGGTTTTCAAGTCGCAGGATTCGGTTGTACTACCTGTAATGGTGGCTCGGGGCCTTTGCCTACTGGTATTGCACAAGTCATTGCTGAACATGATTTAGTGACCACTGCTGTTTTATCGGGCAATAGAAACTTTGATGGTCGTATACATCCTAGCGTGCGCGCAAACTATTTAGCTTCCCCTGCTTTGGTGGTGGTGTATGCATTAGCGGGTTCCATGAATGTGAACGTCACCCAAGATATTTTAGGACATGACCCCAAAGGAAATCCGGTATACCTAAAAGATATTTGGCCTACGGCCGAGGAAATCGAAGCCACCGTGCGGTTGGCTTATGATCGCCAGTTATTCATTCAGCGCTATGCGGAGCTGTACGAAGGGGGGGAGGCTTGGGATGCTTTGGCCTCTGAGGCGGGGGCAACTTTTAACTGGGATCCTGATAGCCATTATATTAAAAAGCCGCCTTATTTTGAGGGGCTAGGGTTAGTGCCCGAGCCTGTTAAAGCCTTTCATCAATTGCGTCCGCTGGTGATTTTAGGCGACTCGATTACTACAGACCATATTTCGCCTTCGGGAGCGATTAGCTTGGGGACACCTGCAGCCGATTATTTACTGGCTCGCGGTGTGGAGCAAAAAGATTTTAATAATTACACCACTCGTCGTGCTAATCATGAGATTGTGATGCGGGCGACCTTTGCGAATATTCGTTTACGGAACAAAATGGTACCAGGCATTGAGGGAGGGGTGACCAAGGTCATGCCCGAAGGGGAGCTCATGCGTATTTTTGAAGCAGCACAAACGTATCAGCAACGTGGAGAGTCTTTAATTATTATTGCTGGTAAAAACTATGGGTGCGGCTCATCGCGAGACTCTGCGGCAAAAGGTGTGGCGATGCTAGGTGTAAAAGCGGTGGTAGCTGAAAGCTTTGAGCGGATCCATCGTACTAATTTGGTGGGCATGGGGGTGTTACCACTACAGTTTACTGCTGGGATTACGGTGGATGATTTGGCCTTAGACGGAAGTGAAACCTTTGATGTGCTCGGGCTAAGTGATCGGATAGGAGTACATAGTCGTTTGACATTACGTATCCATCGTCAGGATGGCTCCACTCAGGATGTGCCATTACTAGCACGTTTAGACACGGTGGAAGATGTGGATTATTGGAAAAATGGGGGGATTTTGCCATGGGTGTGGCGTAATTACTTACAGCCTGATGCTGCCCCTGTTAGCGAGGACAAATAAACAATAAAAAATGCCCTTGGATGAACTGACCCGTTGCGCGACAAGCCCCGCCGCAGGATGAGGCGAAGTACGACGGCGACCACAGCACGCCTTTCCAGTAGCGCTTCTGGATGTCGGGCCGCTCCTTGCGCAGCAGGCGGCTGGAGACGCCTTTGAGGCTGTTCACGATGTTGGAGACGGCCACTTTTGGCGGATATTCCACCAGTAGGTGGACATGATCGTCCTCGCCGTCCATCTTGATCA
>JAAYRP010000209.1 GCA_012518715.1 Alcaligenaceae bacterium
GTTGCCTAGATAACTTGTAGGTGGGTATCTGCTGCTGTTGTAACGCCTGCTCGTAGGCATCACAAATCGCATTGGTACGCGCTACTATCGCGATTTCGTTCAACGGAATCCCCTGCTCCTGCAGGGTTTGGATATTTTTAACTACCCATGCCACTTCTTCAGCAAAACTTTCTGCATGAAAAAGCTGTGGTGGCTGCCCCATGACTAATGATCGGTAATCATTGGCTTGATCTAAGCCCTCATCCAGATCATCAATCTCCACCCCTTCTAAAACACTCATAGCATATGCACGGATGCGTTCGGTAGTGCGGTAATTAATTTTTAATTTACGCCCCCGCCCCATGATATTGATCCCGCTATGACTTAATGGTGTTTGTTGTTGATAAATACGTTGATGGGCGTCACCAACTAAAAACATATCGTTTTTGCCCTCGCGAACGAGTTGACGCAATAGCTGTAAGGCAACGGGCCCAAAATCTTGGGTCTCATCAACCACTACAGCACGATAACGGCGACTGTCTTCACCTGATTGCAATAGCTCTAGCGCATAAAAACTGGCATCCTCAGCCGTAATGCAATCATTTAAAGCCAGTTGTTCGCGCATTTCTTCAAAAACCACCCAGACAGCAGCACGTAAACGACGCGTCAGAGCCACTCCACGCCCCTTGCGCTCGGCAAACAAGTACTCTTTTTGACTACGGATATTTTGTGCTAAAACCACCCGCTGCCATTCCTCTTGGTAAAAACTATCCGCGTAATTAAGATCCGTTGGTTTGAGTGCCAATGCAGACTCCCAACAGCGATCATAGATCCCATCTTTACCACCTGGATAAACAATTCGAGACTGGTAGCCATTACGACGTATGAACTGGCTAACCCAACGATCCAAGTTAACTACTTCAATACGTTGTAATTGTTCTGGAGTACAGATTTTTTGCAGGTTGCTTTGAATATCAATCGCTAAATTACTACTAAAGGTCGTGAATAATAAACGATCTGATTTAGCCCAGTCCTCTTGTGCAACTAACCACTTAGCGCGGTGCATAGCTACTACGGTTTTACCTGTACCTGCACCACCCAAGACTCGTACTGGACCATTCCAATCTCGTTCTACTAAGCTACGCTGCGTAGGATGTAAAAAGACACGCCATTTATCCAAGGGCGCATTTAGCATACGCGCCAACTCTTGATCATCCTCGGGCACAAAAAAGCGACGCTGGCTACCCGCTTGCTCTAACGCCGCACCATAATCCTCTGTATCGATAGCCTCTTGCTTACTAGAGCTAGCCTCGGCTTCGGCTAACACCTCCTCAAAAGATACCCCAGCTGCTAATAAATATAGCGCCTCAAACGCTTCTATCGGCAGTTTCGGTTCGATCTGCTCTAATTGCTCTTCGGTAACTAAGCTTTGTACTAAAGCTAAACGCTCAACGGGAACGCCCAGACGTAATAACTGTTTTTCATCTAAATGAAATAAAGGCGAAGGAGAAGCATCCGCCACCGGCGCCGTAACTTGCCCCGCTTGCGCTTCTTCTACGCTTGACTCCATTTCAAATAATTGCAGCACACCCGTTTCTGGGTGAATCGCACAACGGTGTCGTCGCGCCCACGCATAAGCCTCGTCGTGCTTGTCTACCCATAACAAAATATACACATTGCCTTTTTCTGGTTTAGAAATAATGCCGCGGTAATTTTGATCTATACGCACGGATCTAAAGTTTTTGTCTTGCGCATGATGAATGGTTTCGTAATTAATCCCCGGTGATGTCGGATTCGCACGAAACTTTGCTACAAAATTAGATACCGCACGTTGCTGCTGCTTAGGAATCGCAGCAAAAGCGCTCAAAAAATGATCTCCTAAGGCAACTTTAGGTTGAAGTGTAGACATACGATTAAGACTCCTCATGCGCTAACACAGCCACGACTTGCTCTACGCAGTCCTCGGCAGATAAAGAAATAAAATACCAATCTGGTACGCTAGGGCTTTCTTCTATGTATAGAGCCACTTTCAAATCAGGCCAAGCTAATTCAACTTCTGCCACTACTGCCGCAGCACCATCTTGAAACTCATAACCCACCTCGGGAGCGGGTAAGCCTGCTTGAGCTAATTGCTGTCCTACATGCAAGTAATCGGGGTGCAAAAGCTCTAAGGCATCGCGCCATGCCTGTTGTAGCTCCCCTTGCTCTACCGTATTGGCTCTGACCTTTTTCTGCTCAACCAAGCCATCAAAATCGCCCCGCCTTAGGCCACTCAATGCCACCCCATTAAATTGAGGTGAAAACTGCAATAAATTTACGGCATACCACAGGCTACGCCATAGCTCCAACGAAGCTTTATTTTGTTCTATAACGGTATCATTCAGCATCAGATACATTTCTGGCAAACTTAACAGCGCCTCTTTGCCTTGAACCAAAGCCGCTTGGGGCACCACAGCAGCTAAGCTAAACCAGTGCTCCTGACGCGCCTGTCCAACCAGCTCCTCTAACAAGACATGGGCTTTCATTTGGTGTTGAAGCTGCTCTTGCAATGTTTTATTTGTGCTCGCTAAGCCCTGGCGTAAACACCAGTACAGTGCGGCCTGCTGCCAATGCTGCTGTGTTATTACAGGTTGGGTTAGCCATTTTGTCAGCTGCTCAAAAGTACTTTGATACCATACATCTTGATTGTTCTTAATCGAAGACCAACCATATTCAGCTACTAGCTTTTGCCATACGGCATCGACACGCTTACTCCCCACAGGATCGGAGCCGGTAAACAGCGCTTGGGCAATTCCATTACTAAAGGTAGGATCCGTATCAGCCAAATCCTGCCAACTGAGCGTCCACACCTGATGCCCTGCCTTCATTAAATGCAAACGCTTGACCAGATCACTGTTTACCCGATTCCAATGATGCTCAAAACCATCCGTATAGACCCACATTTCTAACTCAGGTCGGCGTTCTGTTTCTTTAATGGGTCTAATCACAAAATCTGCACGGGTTAAGACCTCGCCCTGTTCATCATAAAAAGGCACCTGAGGCTCAATCAACCACACTCGACTAGGTTCAGACGACATGGTCGCCATTTGCAAGCGATAAGCAGGCTTATTGTTGTACTGATAACGAGTGAGCTTACCAACCTTAGCCAGCTCTGCAATAAAACGTTCTTCTAGCGCACTTTCTAGGATGTGATTAGTAGGAATTGCGCTCAAACTCTTTATCGCAACTAAGTTATGACGGTTTTTGATAATCTGCCCCAACAGATTAGCAGCCGCTGAACGAGAAATATGCTTTTGATAATAGCTGCTGCGATAAGCCAAAATACAACTATAGCAGCCGTCTTTGTGATCATCATTAGCACAATCACAATTACTTAGCTTATCTTGCGCCAGACTCAACATATCAAACAAATGCTGGGGATCTCGCATCAGCTCTTTTA
>JAAYRP010000210.1 GCA_012518715.1 Alcaligenaceae bacterium
AAAATATCGATAAGGGGGATAAAATCCACTCGGACGTCATCAGTGGAAAATGTATGTCGGCGCCGAAAATTCATGATAGTTGGCTAAGAAAGCGGTTGAAACGGCTAGCTTCTATTTCTAGGCGATGAAGTAAATAATCACTACGCGAACGATAATAGCGGTGAGCAATCAAAGTCGGCACAGCGATGATAATGCCAAAGCCAGTGTTATAGAGTGCCATAGAAATCCCATTGGCTAATAACGTCGGGTCACTGCCCTGAGGTTGATACGAAGCGAAAATCTCAATCATACCGACTACGGTGCCAAATAAGCCCAATAAGGGGGCGATAACCGCGATAGTCCCTAAGGCTGGTAGGTATCGGTTTAGCTGGAAATAGACCTCGCTGCCGGCATCTTCGGCAGCGTGTTGGCGTACCGTTTCAGGTTGGTCTTTGTTTTGTAATAGGTTGGCGTAGATATGTCCCAACGCATTGGTTTTTTTTAAGCGTTGAATTTGCTCTGCGTTGGGGTGTGCTTGCCGCGCGAGCTCGTAGGCATGATCGCGTGCTGCAGCTGAAAATACCGCGGCGCTGCGCAAACTAATCCCTCGCTCTATAATTAACGCTAGGCCTATAATGGAACACAGTAATAAAAACCAAATCGGCCAACCTGCGGCTTGAATAATACTTAGCACGTGTAAATCCTTTTTGTGTTGAATGCAACCATTACGATTTATACCAAGGGAGTGAACTTGTATTCTACTGCGAATTCTACAACGCGTAGTCTGACAGTGAGTCAGCTTAACCGTCATATTGCTGCTTTGCTCGAGCAGCAGGTGGGACGCATATGGGTAGAAGGGGAGATTTCCAATTTTACCCAAGCCGCATCAGGCCACTGGTATTTCACCATTAAAGATGAAAGAGCGGCAGTTAAAGCGGTGATGTTTAGGGGGCGAGCATTGCGAGTGGGCTTTATGCCCAAACAGGGTGAAAAATATCGCTTTTATGCTGCGGTGACGCTTTATGAGCCTCGGGGGGATTATCAGCTCCAGGTCGAAAGCTTACAGCGAGCTGGCTTAGGGGATTTGCATGCCGAGTTTGAGCGCTTAAAACAAAAATTAGCAGATGAGGGCTTATTTGACTCTGCTTCTAAAAAAACGCCGATCCGTGTACCACAACGTATCGGGGTGGTGACCTCTTTAGCCGCAGCCGCCTTACGTGATGTGTTAACCACGATGCGCCGTCGGGCACCCCATGTCGAGGTATATGTCTACCCTGCCGCCGTTCAAGGGGAGGAAGCTCAGGAGCAATTATGTACAGCATTAGGTAAAGCTATTGCCGATCAAGCCGTAGACACCATTTTATTGGTTCGTGGTGGCGGTAGCCTCGAGGACTTATGGAGCTTTAATAGCGAGCGTTTGGCACGCTTGATAAAAGCGAGCCCCATCCCCATTATTAGTGGGGTAGGGCATGAAACTGATGTGACTATTGCAGATTTCGTCGCCGATGTGCGAGCACCTACTCCTACTGCTGCTGCCGAGCTATGCTGTGCGAGCCAAGCGCAAAGTAACGCGGATCTACTAGGGTTATTTAGGCGCTTACAGCAATGTCAGGCTAGAATACTAGAGCGTGCTAGCTTGCGCTTGGATCGAGCCACTGGGCGGTTAGTATCCCCTGAGCAGCGCATTTTGCATAGGCGTCAGCAGCTGCAGCAGCTTGTAGCGCGCATGCAAAGAAGCGCCACGATCCAACCACAACAGCAGCAATTACGTTATTTGCAGCATAGGTTGTTACGTTGTGTGCCACAGACGCAAGGGGCTCGGCAGCAGGTTGTTTTGGCGCAAAAGCGTTTACAGCCCTTGGTGCAGCAGCAGCTACAGCAGCACCAACAGCGCTTGCGAGCGGTATGCCATACCTTACATGCTCTTAACCCTGAAGCCATTGTGGACCGTGGCTATGCGATTGTGCGTAATCAGCACGGAGACATTATTAAACGTTCGGTAGACGTACAGGCTAACGAACCCTTACATATTCAGTTGGCACAAGGCCACCTGCTTGTTAAGCTAAAACAAAAGCACGATTTGCTTTGAATAACAACGCTAATTATTAGCACAACTTAGAAGGAACTAAACATGGCTTTTACCCTTCCAGAATTACCTTACGCTTTGGATGCACTTGCTCCCCATATCTCCAAAGAAACTTTGGAATATCACTACGGCAAACACCACCAAACTTACGTAACTAACCTAAATAATCTGATCGAAGGCACAGACATGGCCAACGACAGCTTAGAAGACATTGTGAAAAAGTCTTCTGGTGGTGTTTTCAATAATGCGGCTCAGGTATGGAATCACACGTTCTATTGGAACAGCATGTCCCCTAATGGTGGTGGCGAGCCTACCGGTGCTTTGGCTGATGCCATCAATGCTAAATGGGGCAGCTTTGATAACTTCAAAGCCGAGTTCAACAAATCGGCCGCTGGCAACTTTGGTTCTGGTTGGACCTGGTTGGTGAAGAAAACCGATGGTACGGTGGATATTGTTAACACTAGCAATGCCGCAACACCCTTAACCACAGACGATGTGGCGTTGTTGACCTGTGACGTATGGGAACATGCGTATTACATTGATACCCGCAACTCCCGCCCACAATACCTAGAAAACTTCTGGAAAGTGGTGAACTGAGACTTTGCAGCGAAAAACTTTGGTGCTTAAACCAGAGCTAGCATAAAGAACCCCGCCTTGAGCGGGGTTTTTTGTATGCGTCTCAGGGAAATTGCCTAGCGAATGAGTGACCGTTATTTGGACAATTAGGTTATGATTTTTGATTTGATACTGTATAAGTTTAAAATACAGATAATTTGAGTCATATTCTTTTAGGAGACAGTATGAGCGAAGCTTTTATTTGTGACGGATTACGTACCCCCTTCGGACGATATGGAGGGAGCCTGGCCCAAGTACGTGCCGATGATTTAGGAGCCGTACCGTTACAAGCTTTAATGCAGCGTTACCCACAAGCTGATTGGAGTCAAGTGGATGATGTGCTTTATGGCTGTGCGAACCAAGCCGGAGAAGACAACCGCAACGTCGCTCGTATGTCTGCCTTGTTAGCGGGCTTACCGATTGATGTGCCTGGCATGACAATTAACCGTTTATGTGGTTCAGGGATGGACGCAATTGGCTCGGCAGCGCGTGCTATTCGTGCCGGTGATGCCCAGTTTATGTTAGCAGGTGGTGTAGAAAGCATGAGCCGCGCACCATTTGTAATGCCTAAAGCCAGTGCGGCTTTTACGCGGGATAATGCGGTGTATGACACAACCATTGGCTGGCGTTTTGTTAATCCTTTGATGCAAAAGCAATATGGGATCGACTCAATGCCTGAGACAGCAGAAAATGTGGCCGATCAGTTTGGCATATCGCGCGAAGATCAAGACGCTTTTGCACTACGTAGTCAACAGCGTACTGCTGCAGCCCAGGCTGCGGGTATTCTAGCCGAAGAGATCACCCCAGTGACGGTGCCGCAGCGTCGTGGCGATGCATTGGTGGTGGATAAAGATGAGCATCCTCGGGAAACCACTCTCGAAGCGTTAGCAAAGCTTCGTCCTATTGTGCGCGCGGATGGTACGATTACAGCTGGGAATGCTTCTGGGGTTAATGATGGCGCTGCCGCTTTAATTGTGGCGTCAGAAGCGGCGGCCAAGCAACATGGCTTTACCCCTAAGGCACGCGTTGTCGCCATGGTAAATGCCGGTGTAGAGCCGCGCATTATGGGTATTGGTCCTGAGCCTGCCACACGTAAGTTATTAGCGTTAACGGGTTTAACCTTGGATCAAATTGATGTGATTGAACTCAATGAGGCATTTGCAGCTCAAGGTTTAGCCGTGCTGCGGGGTTTAGGTTTGGCAGATGATGACCCACGCGTCAATATTAATGGTGGTGCTATTTCCCTAGGTCATCCTTTGGGTGCCAGCGGGGCGCGTATTGTGATGGCGGCCGTTAATCAGTTACAGCGCTCACAGGGGCGTTATGCTATTTGTACAATGTGTATAGGGGTGGGACAAGGGATCGCGATTTTACTGGAACGCGTTTAAGCGGTAATAAAAAGGCTTGGTCAAACCAAGCCTTTTTTACTTAGGTAACCGTTGGACCTGATCCCCTGGTTGGATACCATGCTTTTGAAACCAGCCTTGTTCCATTTCTAAAGCATAACGAATTGGTTGTGTGGGGCAATGGGATGCCAAGTCAAAGGGCTGCATGTGCTCGATATTCGTGATTTTGCCCTTGGTGTCAATAAAAGCAATACTCAAAGGTAACGGTGTGTTTTTCATCCAAAAGCAAATACGACTTGGTTGTTCGAACACAAAGAGCATGCCATGATCGGGGGGGAGCTCTAAGCGATGCATTAAGCCTTGTGCCCGTTGGGCTTCTGTTTGCGCGATTTCCGCGTTTAGGCTTTTGTTATTGATTGTTAGTGTAGTAATGTTAGGATGGTTTTGCGCCCAACTCCATTTATATATAACCCAAAACAATAAAACAAAAAAATAAAAAACAGGGCGCTTTAGCCCTGTAAATATAGATGTCATTTTTTTATATACTGAAAATAAATAGGGCGAGAGGTGCTAAGCTGAAGTAATATTTAACGCCTGCTGACCTTTTGGCCCCTGAGCAATTTCAAAAGTGACTTTTTGACCCTCTTTGAGTGTTTTAAAGCCGTTCATTTGAATAGAAGAAAAATGAGCAAAAAGGTCTTCGCCACCATTATCTGGGGTAATAAAACCAAAGCCTTTGGCATCATTAAACCATTTAACAGTACCGGAGATTTTTTCGCTACCCCCGTTGGCGGTGATGATATCTGACATGCTAACAGCCTCTCGACAATATAAATGAAAAACAGTAGTAGGAAGGTGTCAGCTTCCTAGCTTAATCCAGAAGCAAGACATAAATGTTAAAATCTGCTATTAGGATTAGTTTAATAATGCTTAATAACCTTTGATCCCGTCAACTATGGAAATTACCTAGTTTGATTATGAGCACAAATACGACAATAGATAAAGAAAAACTAAAGGCGGAATTAACCGTAGATATGGTTCCGCCCCCTTTGTATCAGGTCATCATGCTAAATGATGATTTTACGACGATGGATTTTGTCGTAGATGTGTTGATGCATGTGTTTAGAAAAAGTGCCGACGAAGCCGAGCGCATTATGTTGACCATTCATTACCAAGGTCGGGCGGTCTGTGGCATATACCCCAAGGATATCGCTGCCACACGTATTCATCAGGTTCACCAACTCGCTCAGCAAGCACAACACCCTTTGAAATGTATTATGGAGCCGGTACCGGCCTAAATAGCCCTAATAGATGTGGGTTTTTTTATGAAAAAGCCTTTAAAGATTCTAAATAGGCTCTATGATAGAGATATGAAATTATGTTTACCGTGAAGGAGGATACATGATCTCCGAAGAATTAGAAGTCAGTCTGCACATGGCCTTTGTCGAGGCTCGTGCTGCGCGCCATGAATTTATCACGGTAGAGCACTTGCTGTTGTCCTTGCTAGATAATGCGGCAGCGGTTGATGTGCTTCGCGCTTGTGCTGCCGATATTCCCGCATTACGTCAACATTTACGTAAATATATTGCGGATAATACGCCTATTGTCGAGGGCAAAGACGAAGTCGACACTCAGCCCACATTAGGCTTTCAGCGTGTGATTCAGCGCGCCATTATGCATGTGTCTTCCAGCTCCACTACGAAAACAGAGGTCACTGGGGCTCATGTGCTAGTAGCTATGTATGGCGAAAAAGACTCGCATGCGATTTATTATTTGCATCAACAGGGCATTACCCGTTTGGATATGGTGAATTACCTTTCACATGGGATTGCAAAGAATAATTCTCATCAGCCCATGGCTCAGCAGCCAGAGGATGGCACTGCAGGGGGGGCATCCCAACCGCAGTCACGTTCTCAAGCGGGTGGTGCAGAGCAAAAATCGCCTCTTGATCTCTACACCTCAAACTTAAATCACATGGCGCAGCAGGGGCGTATTGACCCCTTAATTGGTCGTGATAAAGAAATTGAGCGTGTAATTCAGGTTTTATGCCGTCGCCGCAAAAATAACCCTTTGCTTGTGGGCGAGGCGGGCGTCGGTAAAACGGCGATTGCCGAGGGCTTGGCTTTACGTATCGTTAATAAGCAAGTGCCCGATGTCTTGGCTGACACTGTGGTGTATGCGCTGGATATGGGGGCTTTGCTCGCGGGTACTAAATATCGAGGCGATTTTGAGCAACGTTTAAAAGCGGTGTTGGCCGACTTAAAAAAACACAAAGGCTCAGTGCTGTTCATTGATGAGATCCACACCTTGATTGGTGCCGGCTCTGCTTCGGGGGGGGCACTTGATGCCTCTAATTTACTTAAACCGGCTTTGTCCTCAGGGCAGCTTAAATGCATGGGAGCCACGACGTATACAGAATATCGTGGCATATTTGAAAAAGACCATGCGCTATCACGCCGCTTTCAAAAAGTGGATGTGGTGGAGCCTACCGTAGAGGAAACCGTTCAAATCTTGCGCGGTTTAAAGCCTTATTTTGAAAAGCATCATGGTGTGCGCTATACCCAGTCTGCGCTAAGTGCTGCTGCAGAGCTGGCAGCACGCCATATTAGCGATCGCTTTTTGCCTGATAAAGCCATTGATGTGATTGACGAGGCGGGAGCAGCGCAACGTTTGCTACCCCCATCTCGCCAGAAAAAAACAATCAGCAAAACCGATATTCAAGCAGTGGTGGCACAAATTGCTCGGATCCCACCTCAAAATGTCTCCACTGATGATCGCAATAAACTTGCTACGTTAGAGCGTGATTTGAATACCGTAGTTTTTGGTCAAACTAAAGCCATCGAGGCTCTGGCCGCATCGATTAAGATGGCGCGCTCAGGGTTGGGGCGTCCAGATAAGCCTATTGGTTCTTTCCTCTTTTCAGGGCCTACAGGTGTAGGTAAGACCGAGGTTGCACGTCAGCTGGCATATGTGTTGGGGATTGAGCTTTTGCGCTTTGATATGTCAGAGTACATGGAGCGCCATACCGTTTCCCGTTTGATTGGGGCGCCTCCAGGCTATGTGGGTTTTGATCAAGGGGGCTTATTGACAGAAGCCGTTACCAAACACCCGCATTGTGTTTTGTTATTAGACGAGATCGAAAAAGCACATCCAGATGTGTATAACATCTTGCTTCAGGTCATGGATCATGGCACGTTAACAGATAATAATGGGCGTAAAGCAGATTTCCGCAATGTGATTATTATCATGACCACTAATGCCGGAGCCGAGGCGCTTAGTAAAAATACGATTGGTTTTGCGAATAAGCGCGAGTCCGGTGACGAAATGCAGGCAATTAAACGCTTGTTTACCCCCGAGTTCCGTAACCGTTTGGATGCCATTATTCCGTTTGCTCCGCTGTCTCGGGATGTCATCCTACGGGTAGTGGATAAATTCCTACTGCAACTTGAGCAGCAGCTTCATGAAAAGCGAGTGGAAATTAGCTTTACGGATGCAGTGCGGGATTATCTAGCCAATAAAGGTTTTGATCCATTAATGGGGGCGAGACCAATGCACCGTTTGATTCAAGATACCATCCGACGTGCTTTGGCCGATGAGCTTTTATTTGGTCGCCTAACGAATGGGGGCGTGGTAACAGTGGATCTAGATCAAGAAGACCAGGTGATTTTGGTATTTGATGATAAGGATTCTGGCTATGACAGCAGCCAACAGCCCACTCCGCAACATCCTGAAGCAGAGCTTATCGATTAGCCAAAGACAAAAACCCCAGCTTAACGCTGGGGTTTTTTGCAAAGTACAGTGATTTTAATTGGTTCCCGTGCTACCAAAACCGCCGGTGCCGCGCTCGGATTCGCTCTCAAACGATTCGACGATATGGAAGCGGGGTTGCATCACAGGAACAATAACCATTTGTGCAATGCGCTCCATTGGTTCAATCACAAAAGGCGCATCACCACGATTCCACATAGATACCATAAGTGGACCCTGGTAATCAGAATCGATTAATCCCACTAAGTTGCCTAATACAATACCGTGTTTATGGCCTAAGCCAGATCGGGGAAGAATCATGGCTGCATAGTTGGGGTCCCCGATATGCATCGCAATCCCCGTGGGGATGAATTGGGTTTGCCCTGGCTCCAGTGTAAGGGGAGCATCAATACAAGCGCGTAAATCTAAGCCTGCTGAGCCAGGGGTGGCGTATTCAGGTAGGGTGGTAACGCGTTGATCTAAAATTTTAATAGCAATGCTTTTCATAGAGAAAGAGGAACAGGTTATAAGTAGCGGGCAATATGTTGGACGAGTTGTTGAGCAGCCTCTTGTTTGCTTTGGGCTGGCCATTGTTGATGTCCAGACTCATCAAAAATCATCAGTTGCGTATCATCGGCATCCATGGCCTGTTGGGCTAAGTTGCCCACTAATAAGGGTACGCCTTTGCGTAAACGTTTGGCTTGAGCATGCTCGATAAGCTTTTCTGTTTCAGCGGCAAACCCTACGCAAAAAGGGCGTTGAGCTTGAGGTAAGGCAGCAACATCGGCCAAAATATCTGGATTGGGAGCAAACTCTAGCATAGGGGCGTTTTGTTCAGCATTTTTTTTGATTTTATGCTGGCTTGCATTGGTGACGTACCAGTCTGCCACTGCCGCCACACTAATGAAGACATCCATATTGGGTGCTAGATTCATGACGGTTGCATGCATTTCACGTGCGCTTTGCACCCATTGTCGTTTGGTGCCATAGGGAGCCTCTAGGCGAACCGGGCCAGAGACTAAATGGACTTCGGCGCCGGCTTGATAAGCGGCCTCGGCAATGGCATAGCCCATTTTTCCTGAAGAGCGGTTAGTGATCGTACGAATCGGGTCAATGGGTTCAGCGGTAGGACCTGCGGTAATAAGCACGCGCTTACCAGCCAGTGATTTGGGTTGGAAAAAAGCGATCAGCTCTGCCAAGATCTGCATCGGCTCTAGCATACGTCCATCGCCAATTTCGCCACATGCTTGATCCCCTGAGCCAGGCCCAATCACATGCACGCCATCGGCTTTGAGCTGGGCAATATTGCGTTGCGTAGCGGGGTGAGCCCACATTTCCTTATTCATTGCTGGAGCAATAATAAGAGGGCAGTCACCGCGGGCTACACAGAGCGTGCTGAGCAGATCATCCGCTAAGCCTTGCGCTAAGCGAGCAATAAAATTTGTGCTGGCAGGGGCAATCAATATGGCATCGGCGTCACGGCTAAGATGGATATGAGCCATATTATCTGCGCTGCGATTATCCCATAAATCCGTGTGGACGGGGCGCCCTGATAAGGCTTGAAAAGTCATTGGCGTAATAAACTGCTGGGCGCCGGCTGTCATTACTACGTCAAAGGTGGCGCCTTGATCTTGGGCGCGACGTAAAAACTCTGCGCTTTTATAACAGGCGATGCCGCCCGTTAAGCCGAGAATAATGCGTTTATTTGCTAAGGCTTGCATGGGAGTCCTTTGCTTTTTTCTGCTGACGCAAACGAATGAGCTCGTCAAGTATTAACAAAATGGCGCCACAGGTGATAGCGATGTCAGCCACATTAAAAGCGGGAAAATACCAATCGCGCCAATAAAATAAAAGAAAATCGATAACGTGAGCATGCCAGAGGCGATCAATGACATTGCCTAAAGCTCCCCCTAAAATCAGGCTCAGAGCTAGACAAAATCGTGTTTGATGTGGCTGTTTGCGTAACATCTGTATGATCAGTACGGTGGCAACAAAGGCTACCCCTGTAAAGAACCAGCGCTGCCAGCCGGCCCCATCGGCTAAAAAGCTAAAAGCGGCTCCGGGGTTGTAAAGCAGAGTGAAGTCGAAAAAGGGGAGCACG
>JAAYRP010000211.1 GCA_012518715.1 Alcaligenaceae bacterium
AGTCAGATAGAGCCGCTTCGCCATTTTCGTTGCTTAGCCATTCGCGAGTTTTAGCGAGAACTTCGGATTGCAAACGTGGGCGCCCGTTCGGGTCGGTGCCTGTGGTCCATTCTTGGAGAAAGGCCACACAACGAGGGTCCGAGAGTTTAAAGAAAAAATGCTCGGAGCTACGTAGTTCGGGACGTGCGTTGCTTAATGTTGAATAAGGGTTGATGAGATCGGTGGGCGAGTAAACAGAGCTACAGGCCTCGCAACTATCACCGTATTGCTCTTTAGCGCCACATGAAGGGCACTCGCCCTTAATATAACGGTCGGGCAGGAACATGCCCTTGACGGGGTCATAAAACTGTTCGATAACCCGGCTTTCGATAAAGCCAGCGGCTTTGAGCTTATTGTAGATTTCGTGTGAGAGTTGAAGGTTTTCAGGGGAGTTGGTACGGTGCCAATGATCGAACTCGATATGAAAGCCATTCAAGTACAAAGGGCGTTCGGCTGCGACTTTAGCGACCAGCTCTTCTGGAGTGATCCCTTCGTTTTGGGCTTTGAGCATAATGGGCGCACCATGAACGTCATCCGCCCCAACAAAATGCACTGTATGGCCGGACATTCGCATTGAGCGCACCCAGATATCGGCTTGGATGTATTCCATAATATGACCGATGTGGAAGGAACCATTAGCATATGGGAGTGCGGTAGTAACGAATATCGTGCGCGACATAAATCTAAAACCTATAAAGGGCTATAGCCCGCCAAAGGCGAGCCAATCAAACAAAATGGTAAAAATATATGACAGCTAGGTAGCGACTGATGTAAGTTCGCCTAACCTATGCTAGGCAAGCATAGCAGATGCCGCGAAAAACCGTTAGTTTTTTAAGGAATTTCGCGCATTTCTATGTCTGTCACGTTTTGGGGGCTACGTGCCGTTGTGGCGCGAGCCGCCGTTTTTGGGCTAAATGAAGAGGGTCTATAACGACGGGGACGACGTTTTTCCCAGTAGGATTTGAACGCAAAAGGACGCCCGCTGATGCGCGCTACAATGTATAAAATAGCGACAGCAATGGCGGTAGACACCATAAAGATAGCCGCCATGAACATCCCTACAAGCGTTAATACAAAGAAGAGGATAGAGCGTAGAATCTGATTAAATGTATTCATAATAGTGTATGACACTTTTTGAAGAAGATAATTCCTCTAGTACGCTAGTTTTAGCGTGTTAGTCATTTTTTTAGGGTTTGTTAACCAATGAATGTAACTAACGAACAAATTTTATCTGCCGTTGCTGCGGTAATTGATCCCAATACCCATAAAAAGCTGGATGTGTCCTCGCAGAGCTGTGAAATTCAGTTAACGGACAACAAGCTGACATTAAGCTTAACATTATCTTATCCGCTATATGATGCAGATGGGGTATTAAAGCAACGAATTCAAGAGGCGGTTACTCCATTAGGTTTGGAAGTCGCTAAGCTCAGCGTGTATGCACGTATACAAACGCACGCCGTACAAGATAGTTTGCGCCCTTTACCGAATGTACGCAATATCATTGCTGTGGCGTCGGGCAAAGGGGGGGTTGGTAAAAGTACAACTTCTGTGAACTTGGCTTTAGCCTTAGCCCAACAAGGTGCTAAGGTTGGTCTTTTAGACGCTGATATCTATGGTCCGAGTGCGCCAATCATGCTGGGGATTAACGAGCGCCCACGCTCTATTGATGGTAAATCCATGAAGCCCCTAGAAGCGCATGGCATCCAGACAAACTCGCTGGGTTTTTTAATGCAAGAGGATGCACCAGCGATTTGGCGTGGTCCTATGGCGACACAGGCACTAACGCAATTGATTACGCAAACAGCCTGGCATGATTTGGATTATTTGATCGTAGACATGCCCCCCGGAACAGGTGATATTGCTTTAACGATGGCACAAAAAATCCCGTTGGTGGGAGCCGTGGTCGTAACAACCCCGCAAGACATGGCATTAGCGGATGCGCGTAAAGGGCTCAAAATGTTTCAGCAGGTGAATGTTCCTGTATTGGGTATCGTAGAAAATATGTCGATGCACATTTGTACCAACTGTGGGCATGCTGAAGCTATTTTTGGTCAGCATGGTGGGCGTGAAATGGCTGAGAAATACAACGTACCGTGGTTGGGTGCGTTGCCTTTGGCTATGGCCATTCGTGAACAAACTGATTCCGGTAATCCCACCGTGGTCGCCGCACCAGACAGCGCTGAAGCAAAGCTCTACCATGAAATTGCCACCAAGGTCGCTGCGCATATTGCCACCTTACCCGCGGATACCTCTTGGCAGCGTCCTAAAGTCGTTCCTCGTCCTTTGTAATTTGATTTAAAGGGATAATGCATGCGTGCGCGCGCCCTAATTGCGATATTGTGCTTGGTGCCTGTTACCGGGTGGGCAGAAACCAGCTCTGAAACACCGTCCACCCCAGAGGTGGTGATTGATCCAGGCGGTGTAGGTCCCCAAGCCTTAAAAGCCATATATGGCGCTGTGGATGCTATTACGCGGTTAGCGGAAGATCAGGATCTTGACGAAATATCGCGCTTGCGGCGGCGTGCGCACGATGCCACGGTCTCGGCTTTGCAAACCCAAGGCTATTATGATCCGATTGTGACCCTAGAGGTAGGAGAGGATTACCAGGGGGAAACGTGGGATATTTTGATTGAGCCGGGGGAGCAAACGCGAGTTCGGCACGTGGATTTGAGTTTTAGTGGTCAAATCAACGAGCCTGAGTTCGCCCTTCGGGTACAAAAAATTCGCGAGGCATGGCCGTTAAATCAAGGCGATGTGTTCTTAAATAAGGACTGGTCTGATGCCAAAGCAGAGTTGCTTCAAAGCGTTAAATCTAAAGATTTTTATTATGCGCGGTATATCCATACCCAAGCCACTGTTACTGCCGATAAAAATACCGCTGATCTAGATTTAGCGATTCGTAGCGGCCCACGGGTGCGCATGGGTGAGCTCTATACCTCGGGCTTAAAACGAGTCCCAGAAAAGCTTATCCGGCGTTATGTTCGCTATGAGCCGGGCGAGCCTTATGATCAAGATAAATTGGATGATTGGCAGCAGGCTTTGCAATCTACGACATTTTTTAGGGGAGCTTTTGTCACGCTTGATGAGCAGGTGCAAGGGCAGCGCGTTCGTGCTGACGGCGAGGTGGAAATGCCCGTTTCCGTTCGTGTTACCGAGGCTCCAGCGCGACGCTTCACGGGTTCTCTGGGGGTAGATAGTGATCATGGGCCTCGCTTAGAGGCATTTTATCGGCAGAATATTGTTTTTGGTCAGCCCGTTTGGACGGAAACCGGTCTAGGGGTGGATAAAGACCGACAGCGGTTTTTTTCTGATGTGCATTTTCCCCCTACTTATAAGGGATTTAAAAATAGTTTTGGGGTGTTATATGAACATCAGGATATTGAAGGCTTAAAGCAAACCCGTGCCGCGACGGGGATAAAAAGTAAATATGAGTTTGATACTAATACCCGCGCTGACTATGAAACACAATGGAGTTTGATGGGGGTATGGGATGAAAGCAAGGTCAGTGGTGAGCCGGCTACGCAGCGCGGCACCTCTTTAGAAGCGACTTGGCAAGTTTTGCGCCGCAATGTGGACAATAAATATGATCCACGAGAGGGAAATTTATTTGATATGGATATTGGGGTTAACTACCCTTTGTCCGGGGGTAAAAAAACCTTATATCGAGCGGGGTTGCGCGCGCAACAGTGGATTCCTATTGGGAAAAATGATGTATTTATGTTGCGTGCAGAGGCTGGGAAAGTATGGCCTAATGCCGATCGTATCCCAATGGGTTTTGGTTTTAGAACCGGTGGCGCTCGTTCTATACGAGGCTATAAATACTACAGCATAGGTAGAGAGCGTGGCTCAGCGGTAGTGGGAGCGCCTGCTTTGGCTGTATTAAGTGCGGAATACCAGTACTTTTTTAACTCGACGTATGGTGTGAGCACCTTTGTGGATGTGGGCGATGCTGGAGAGTCCTTTAGAGACTTAAGCCCTCACTGGGGCTATGGGGTGGGAGCGGCAGTACGTACTCCAGCCGGTCCTTTTTATGTGGATTTAGCATACGGTCAAAAAACACGTGACATACGTTTGCATTTCTCTTTAGGGATCGCTTTTTAATGCGTATCAATCGAATTTTCCGCCATGTGGTGTTTTGGGGCTTGCCTGTTCTTGCTGTGATACTGCTCGTGCTATCGGGTTTTGTGTACTGGCTCATAGCAACACCGACTGGGTCTCGGTGGGCAATGAATACGGTAGCTTTGCAATTTGATGGAGAAAGTCGCGGCGTTACGGGGAGCTTATGGCATGGGCTGGAGGTGGAGCATGTGCAGCTAGCCCTGCCTGATCAAACTCGACTGGAGGTTGATGGTGCCGTCGTTCAGGTGAACTGGCCGCGTTTATGGCATAACCGACAGCTATATGTGCAAACGCTATCGGCGCAACGCGTCGCCGTATGGTTAGATGGTGATCCCAAACCCGCGGAGCCCGATGCCGAGCCATTTACGATGCCGTCTTTGCCTGTTACGGTTCATGTGGAAAATTTAGGCGTTGATGCTTTTTATTTATGGCAGCAAGGTCAGGCTTTGCCAGTAGATTTAAGTCAGCTGCAATTGCGCGCCAAAGCTCAGCTTGATCAGGAGGGGGCGCAATTACAGCTACTTTCTGCTCGCGTGGGTTATGAGCATTTGTGGGTGGACACTCAGGTGCAAGCCCAGTTACATGAGCTAGCCGCACCGTGGGATAGCGAAGCCACGTTAAAAGCAAGAGTCAGCACCGATACACCGGAGCACCTGATTTGCTTAGATCAATATTTACCACCTCATTTACAGAATACGACGGCTGTTGAGTGGCGTGACCCTGAGGCGCCTTATTGTGCGGTAAATCTTACGGCACAATGGCAGGGTTCTTTACAGCAGTCGATGCTTTCTTTAGTGGCAGCAGGTCAAGGGCTAGAAGCCGAGGCGCAGGCCAATTTACAATTGGATCAAGCTTTTCCATTACGTGATACCACAGTGCGTGCTGCGCTGCCCGACCAGTCGCACTTGCAGGCCCATTTAGATTGGCAACGCGATGAACAGGATCCGACGCGAGACCGATTGGTGGGACAAATACAAGCGCAGGATTTTGATGTGGGGGCTTGGTTGCCTGATATGCAGTTGCCTGCCAAAGTAACGTTAAAAGGGGATTATCAAGCCCAGCTAGGGCATTCAGGCACTCAGCTAGAGCAGGCCCAGCTTCAATTACAACTAGAAGAAACAAGCCGTTGGAATGGTCAGGTAGCACAAGGTCGTATTCATATGGATGTGGCTCAAGCGCTGCTTGATACAGCTGTGCCCTTATGGCAGGCGTACACCATAAAAAACAGTGATATAGATGTGCGTATAGGTAACAATCATTTACAGCTTAAGGGGGCATTTGGGCTGTCAGATGATACGTTGCAGCTTTTGGTCAAGGCTCCGGCTTTGAAACAGCTGTGGCCAAGCTTAGATCAAGTAGGAGCGACAGAGGTAGAAGCAAAGCTGATTGGAAGCTTGTTTAGCCATCAGCTTAAGGCGCATCTAACTCATCAGCTGCACGGAGACCCTAAAGCAAAAATTGGGAATGGCCCGGTCGAGGCTCAGTTTACTCTTAAAGGAAATTGGGAGCCTAATAGCGCTGCGCCTAGTTGGAATGGGCAGTTGGGACAAGTACAGTTGCACCACGCTGGTTTAGGGGCGCAGATACCCCAAGCAGCCTCCATAGAGATTTTGTTGCCAACAGCGCAGCAACCTTTAGATGTGGATGTGGGGGCTTTTGCTTTGCATGCTGCTATTGATAACAAGCCATGGCTGACACTACAGCATCAAAAAACGCATGTGGATGCGACTGGCTTTAGCACAAAAGGCCATACCGAGGCCCTACAGCTTTCTGCGCAGCGAGTCACTGAGCTGATGCGACGTTTAGGGCTGGAGAACAATAATGAAAAACGAGGTGGTGTGGTTGACAGAAGGGAGCGTCTTACAGCCTTAGAGGATCTTTCCATCCAGTTAGACTGGGATGTGGCGCTGCAAGAGGCATTGGCTGGCCAAATTCAATTGCGTCGATTAGCTGGGGATTTAATGGTGCCCGCGGAGCCCGCGTTCGCGCTAGGCTTAGAAGAGGCCGGAGTCACGGTTGACATCACTCCAGGAGCAGGGGGACGTAGTGTTATTCGTGCGGATGGGTTGGTTCAAACTAAAGATATGGGCTATATCAAGGTGAATGGCACAAGCCCAATCCACTATAGCAAAGAGACGGGGATTACATTACGTACTGCTGATAAAAAAGAATTGGTTGTGGATGCCCATATAGATAACTTGGCATGGACTAGTTTGATTTTAAAAGATCAGCTGGAGCTAGGCGGGGAGTTAATTGCCAATGTGCGCTTACAAAGCTTAACCAATGGTGGCTTTAGTACTCAAGGGGATATTCTTGGGCATCACCTTAAGGTCACTCGTCTTGATGATGGCGTACGCTTGCTCGATGGGGAACTAAAAGCCTCGCTTAATGATAATCGTTTCACTGTAGAGCGCTTGCATTTTCCAGCGCAATTACGCGTGGAACCCAAAGAGTGGCGCACCGCAACATGGATTAGTGAAAACGAGGACGCTAAAGGCGGTTATTTGAATTTAAATGGCTATTGGGAGCTAGATAGCAATACAGGGAATTTTGATGTGGAGCTGTATCGCTATCCTCTGTTACAACGGGCGGACCGTTACGCCATGGTAACCGGAGATTTACATCTACATGCCGTCTTACCACAGATCAACTTAAGCGGTAAAATTACGGCAGATGCCGGTTGGTTTAATCTGGATATGCTGGGCGGGATTCCAACGGTAGATGGTGATGTGGTGGTGATTCGTTCTACCGATCCGGTAAAAACCCAAGACGATCAAGAGGCGGCGCCTATCAATATGGCGATGGATCTAGAGGTCGACTTGGGTCCGCGATTTTATTTAACGGGTTATGGGGTGAACTCCGGTCTGATTGGTCAAATGCGTATTCATATGATCGATGGGCAAATCACGGCACTGGGGGCGCTCAATACCCGAGGTGGCGCCATCGAGATGTATGGGCAGCGTCTACAGCTACGTCGGGGTACGATTACCTTCCAGGGGGATATTACTAGCCCTATTTTGGATATTCAGGCGCTTCGCACCGGTTTG
>JAAYRP010000212.1 GCA_012518715.1 Alcaligenaceae bacterium
AAGGTCATGGACTGTGCTGGATTTTCGCCACGCGCCTTAGCTAAGCTAAGCGCCGAAGCCAGCATGGTGCCCCCAACACAAAACCCTAATACGTTAAGCTTAGCAGCACCGCTAATGTCTTGTGCCACTTGCATGGATTGCAATATACCATGCTCTAAATAGTCTCCCCAGGTGGCGTCAAGAATGCCATCATCATCATTCGGTAAGGGATTGCGCCAGGAAATTAAATACACCTGCATGCCCTGCTCTAAGGCATAACGAACAAAAGAATTTTCTTGCTGCAGATCTAAAATATAGTACTTATTGATATTGGGGGGAACAATAAACAACGGTGTTTCATATACCGAGCCTTGCTGTGGTTGGTATTGAATCAGCTGCAAGAGTTCGTTTTCATACACCACCGCACCCGGTGTCACCGCCAGGTTTTCACCTACAGCAAACTTTGATTCATCTGTTTGCTGCATACGCCCCCGCTGCGCATCATAAAAGAAATTCTGTAGCCCTTGGATAAGGCTCTGCCCCTGAGTTTGTACAGCGGTTTGCAAAGCATCCGGGTTAGTGAAAAGATAATTAGCTGGAGAGAGCGCTTCTGCCCACTGCATCGCGGCAAAGGCCAAGCGCGCCTGCACTTGAGGGCTATCCGTAATGGCATATGCCATTTTTTCCAGCGTATCCGCATAAAGTTGCCATACATGCGCGCTTAGGAGCGATGATTGGTTTTGAGACCATGCTTCTGCTCTAAAACGTCGATTACGCAAAGGCTGCAATTCGCCTTTTTGTGCCTGTTGATTTAGCTCTTGCCATGAGCGCAAAAAATCTTGTTGGATTTGCATGAGCTGCTCTTTATTAAATAAAGATGCATTCTGCCATTGATTTGACCCGAAATAATTCACCCTAAGCACCTTAGATATTGAATAAAAACTTAAAACAAAATCTGTTTCTGTGTGGTAGCAGAGCTATTTAGTTTTATATTTTACATATACTATACACAATGCTTGGAGGGTTGTTGTTTTGTTTTACTCTAACCAGGCAAGTGTTGCAATTCTCCCTGTGGATGGTTGGCGTCTAAAAGAGTAATATTTTGCCTGTTCTCCGTAGGTACAGGCATGACTTAAATCAATAGTTATGCGGTTTTTTGCTATTAGGCGTAATTTCGCAGCGGCTATGCCGGCTAAATCCGCTTGATATTTTCCTTTAATATTTGCAGTAATAAAAAAACGCTCAAACTGTGTGTTTTTACTTTTAAATGCATCGAATACTTCTGCACCTACTTCAAAATAGGTTTGACTAATTGCAGGCCCAATCCATGCCCGCCAGTGTGAAGTCGCAGGAGCCTGCGTTTGCATTTGATAAAATAAATTTTCAACCACTCCATTGACTAGCCCACGCCAACCCGCATGTGCCACCCCTACTATCGTAGCTTGATCATTGGTAATGACTACGGGTAAACAATCGGCCGTTAGTACGGCTATTACCGTTTTTGGACATGTTGTCCACGCTGCATCGGCGATGGGCGCTTGATCCCAATGATGTGCTTGCTCTAGAGGACGTCGTGCTTGATAAACTCCTGTTCCATGCACCTGCTGTAGCCAATGAGGTACAGATGGCAAATGGCCATACAATAATTCACGATTTTGCGCCACGTGCTGTGGCTGGTCCCCACAATGCTCCCCTAGGTTTAGGCCTTGCCACCCCCCTTGGCTGTACCCGCCCTGGCGTAAGGTACTAAAGTAACGCAGGCCTGGCCATGACGGCCCAGATAAGGTTTTTATGCTTCTTTCCATTGAATCTGCTCTCGTACAAAAAGATAATCAGCAGGAGGATCCTCTTGAAAATATAAAACGCGCTCTGTAGCGGGGTCTGCAAATGCTAAACGTTGGGCATGCAACATTTGACGCGAGGCATCAGCTATCGTTTGCCCTCCATATAAAGTATCACCAAGCAACGGGTGGCCTATACTGCTTAAGTGAACTCGAATCTGATGGGTACGCCCCGTTTCTAATCGACACACGACTTCTGTTACCGCTAAGCCTCGATCAAAAAGCCCCTGCTGGAGTACCTCGTAATGGGTACGTGCCTGTCTAGGAGCGATCGCATTTTGCGTTGCCATCCTTACTGGCACATGGGCATCTCTGCCCACTGGTAAATTAATGCTATCCGAACCATAGAGAAACCCATGACACAACGCCGTATATTGGCGTAACACGGAGCGCTCTTGCAGCTGCCTAACTAAATGGGTTTGCGCAGTTTCAGTTAAGGCCACCACCATCAGGCCCGATGTGTCCTTATCTAACCGATGCACAATCCCTGCCCGAGCCACCTGTGTCAATTGAGGAAAGTGATAAAGCAAACCATTTAATAATGTACCTGTCCAATTACCTGCTCCCGGGTGTGTGACAAGACCAGCGGGCTTATTGATAACCAACCAATGCTCTGACTGCGCCACAATATCTAAGTCCATCGCCTCTGGTGCATAAGCCAGCTCCTCGGGGCGCGCCTGGGGCCAAACTTGGATAACATCCCCTGGCAAAACCTGATGGCGCGTTTTAACTATTTGGCCGTTAACACGCACATGCCCAGCCTCAATCCAAGCCTGGATACGACTGCGAGAATGCTCTGGCAGTAATTGTGCTACTGTTTTATCTAAACGTTCTGGATAAGCAGATAAAGGGATCTGAAACTCAAAATCTGCAGGATGATGATGGTCTGTTGCTAAATTCATGATAAAACCCTAATGATGGATCTAAATTTTGACATGCTTAGATTGCACTGTACAGAATGACTAGTCTAGAATCCCTTTAGCCTACTAAAATACGCTATTCTTATTGGTATTGTTTTTCTTGTATAAACCATTGCTAACAGCAAAGGATGCTCTTGTGACGCGCTTAACCTCACCCATGACACCATTGTCTTTATTTCAACGCATCGGGCGTGCTTTTTCCATAACATGTGCCTGCTTGTTGTTAGCCGCATGTGGTACAACGAAAACCCCAACGGATCCAACGGCGGGCTGGACAGCTGAACGACTTTACCAAGACGCAAAAGCCGAAATGAGCGCAGGCAACTGGGCACAAGCTCGTACACGCTTAGAACAGGTCGAAGCCCGCTATCCTTTTGGTATTTATGCCCAGCAAGCGCTCATTGATCAGGCTTATATCAACTGGAAAGACGAAGAGCCCGAACAAGCCTTAGCCGCTATAGATCGCTTTCAAAAGCAATATCCAAACCACCCGGGCAGCGACTACATGCTGTACTTAAAGGGACTCATTTCTTTTACCCCTCCTAGCGCTAGCTTAATGAAATTCACAATGCAGGATCCCAGCGAACGGGACCCTAAAGGTTTAAGTGAATCTTACGAAGCATTTATGCAGCTCATCGAGCGCTACCCAGATAGCCGCTATGCTAATGATGCGCGTTTACGTGCACGCTGGCTAGTCAATACCATCGCGCAAAACGAAGTACATGTTGCGGAATACTACTATTCTCGCCATGCTTATGTGGCGGCAATTAACCGTGCCCAGCGCGTGATTACCGACTTCCAAGGGGTCCCCATTGCTGAACGCGCGCTCTATATTATGTATTTGTCTTACGATAAACTAGGGCAAACCGAATTGCGTGATGATATCAAACGTGTAATGGATCAAAACTATCCCAATTCCGAGTATTTTAAAACCGGCCTAAAGAAAAAGGTTAATTACTGGAACCCAATCAACTGGTTTTAATCCCACTCCACCCTGCTAGCTGGCAGGGTGCTTTTTTTTGTGCTGATAAAAAGCCAATGCTTGAGAGGCGCTACGCGTACGCGCAAAGCCAGGCAGACCACGCCACAAAACTTTACCATACGGTTTTTCTACTAGGCGCGCATCCCCCATAATCAACACCCCCCAGTCTTTTTCCGTACGAATTAAGCGCCCTGCCCCTTGTTTTAAGGCGATAGCCGCTTCGGGGAGCTGATACTCAACAAAAGGATTACCGCCACGGTCTCTACACGCTTTAATTCGTGCCTCCAGTACCGGATCATCAGGAGGAGCAAAAGGTAGTTTATCGATGGCTACCACAGTTAGCGCGTTCCCAGGCACATCGATACCCTCCCAAAAGCTGGCGCTCCCTACCAAAACAGCATGAGGCTGTGTTCTAAAACTTTCCAGTAGGACTTGACGTGATTTTTCGCCTTGGCGCATCACGTGTTGCTTAAGACCTAGCCGATCGACATTGGCTTGAATCAGGTCCGCCATGATATCCACCCCACGTAAAGTCGTGCTCAACACCAACACCCCGCCCTCGGCCTGCTGAATAAAAGGCATTAGTGTATTAATAAAAGCGGGATAAAAATCTGGACTAGAAGGTAAAGGGAGCCCCTGTGGCACATATAGTACCGCTTGCTCAGCGTAATTAAAGGGCGATGGCCAGACCTCGACCTGCGCTTCCCATAAACCAAGCTGATGCACAAAATGATTAAAATTACCATGTACGGATAAAGTCGCCGAGGTAAAAATCCAGCTTTGCTCGTCTGCTTTGTAGCGCGAAAAAATCTGTGCCACAGAAAGGGGCGCGCGATGCAAGCGAAAATAACTCGCTCCGTGTTCCACCCAGCGCACCGACTCCTGCTCTAGCTGCTGGAGTGTTGCCACATCTGCATCAGGTAATACCGCATGTTTCCCCTGTCGATCCGGCTGTGACCACACAAAAATTTGCGCGCGTAATTGCAAAGCCGTCTTATACGCAGCGGCTAAATCTGGATGATGCTCTTTAAGTAAATCGAGCAGCTTAATGATCTTATCAAGCTTATCTAATAGCTGGGCCAGCGCCTCATCAAAAGCCAATGCATTAGGTAAATCCATAAAAGTCGCTTTCTGCCCAGAAAGCTGTTGGATCGGTGCTGCTTGCAAGCGTAAATCCTGCATCGCTTGCTTTAAAGCTCCAGCCACGGCGCTCCAGTCGGCACTGCCCTTGGCATGAGCTAAACCTGCCGCCTCAATCAAATGTGCTAAATCATTAATCTGATGCATCGACACCGTTGTGCCTAAAAACCGAGTAGCCACATCAGGAAGCTGATGAGCCTCGTCAAACACTACAACATCAACTTCTGGCAATAAATCCGTAATACCGTCTTCTCGTAAGGCTAAATCCGCCATAAACAAAGCGTGATTAACAACTACAATATCAGCCTCTTGTGCTTTACGTCGCGCTTTCAGCACAAAGCACTCACCTACGTACGGACAATCCTGACCTAAACAGTTTTCTCGGGTTGATGTGACGCGATGCCAAATAGGAGCGTCCTCGGGAACAGCGGCCAGCTCACTTTTGTCTCCGCTTTTACTACGCTCTATAAACTGTTGAATGTGTTTAAGCTGTTGGACCTCGTACTTAGAGCCAAACCCACGCGCATCTTGCTCGTACTTTTCAAAATAATAATGGCAGACATAGTTACCGCGCCCTTTAAGCAACGCCACATTTAACGAGAGCGACAGCGCTTTACGTAAATGCGGTAAATCGCGCTTAAATAGTTGATCCTGTAGCGTACGTGTTCCGGTAGAAATTAACGCTTTGCGCCCACTTAAAAACACAGGCACCAGATAGGCCCATGTTTTACCTGTGCCTGTGCCTGCCTCAGCCACTAGGGTTGAAGGCGTGTCTAAGGCTCGCTGGATGGACTGCGCCAGTTCCAACTGTTGTTGACGGAGAAAATAATGATCTACCGAGGCCGCCAACGGGCCATCATCGGCAAAAACCGCATCAAGATCCTGCAAAAGCATGGGTATGGATTGAAAAGAATTAAAAGCAAAGAAGAGACAAGACTTATCTTGGATCTCAAATCATACTACACTGCTACACTTATGTAGTGAATGCTCACGACGTATTTAGGCTAAACACACCATCAACTATGACAAATACCTCTACGACTGATTCTTCTCGCATTTTCTCCTGGCTCGCTGATGAGCTATCGATTCGGCTCGCCCAAGTTCAAGCCGCTGTTGAACTGCTTGATAATGGTGCTACCGTGCCATTTATTGCGCGCTATCGTAAAGAAGCCACAGGTGGTTTAGACGATAGCGTTTTGCGTGAGCTTGAAGTGCGTTTACTTTATCTCCGAGAGCTAGAGGCACGTCGCACCGCCATCATCGAAAGCATCGAAGAGCAAGGAAAAATGACGCCCGAGCTAGCTACAGCGCTGGACGAGGCCAATACCAAACAGCGATTAGAGGATCTCTACGCTCCGTATAAACCTAAGCGCCGTACACGAGCCCAAATGGCGATCGAAGCGGGTCTGGAAGACCTAGTACAAGCCATTTTAGCGGACCCTCATTGTGACCCTCTACAACTTGCGGGCACCTACCTCAATCCCGAAGCAGGTTTTGACGAAGCAAAAAAAGCCTTAGATGGCGCGCGAGAAATTTTGGCACAGCGCTATGCAGAAAATGCCGACCTGCTCGAAAACCTACGTCAGTATTTATGGCAACACGGGCTGCTATATGCTTCGGTGATCGAGGGCAAAGAAGACGAAGGCGATAAGTTCCGCGACTGGTTTAACTTCTCCGAGTCCCTAAAAACGCTTCCCTCTCATCGGGTACTGGCATTATTGCGGGGGCGTCAACAAGGGATTCTTAGTTTGCGCATTGGTCTACAGCCAGAGCTAGATGCGCTTCAGCCCCACCCATGTGTAGAGCGCGTAGCCCAGCTAATGCAGTGCCCCGCTGACTTTTCCGCTCATGCCGCACCTCAACCCAAATGGCTTGCCGAGGTCTGCCGTATTACCTGGCGGGTTAAATTACTCACCGCTTTTGAAACAGAGCTGATTGGGCGTTTGCGCGAAGAGGCTGAAGCCGAGGCCACACGTGTTTTTGCCGCAAATTTACGTGATCTTTTGCTGGCCGCACCGGCCGGTAATAAACGCGTCTTAGGTTTAGACCCTGGTATCCGCACGGGGGTCAAAGTCGCCGCTATCGATGAAACTGGAAAAGTATTGGATACAGCAACGGTGTATCCTTTTGGTGGACGTAAAGATATCGCGGGCACGCAACAGCGCTTAGCAGCGATGATTCGTCAACACCAAATCCAACTCATCGCCATTGGTAACGGGACCGCTTCGCGCGAAACAGAACAGCTGGTCAAAACCTTATTACAAAGCCAGACAGATTTGTCAGCAGTTCAACATATTGTGGTATCGGAAGCTGGTGCTTCAGTCTATTCTGCCTCTGAGCTTGCTAGCCAAGAATTTCCCGATTTAGATGTCAGCTTGCGCGGTGCCGTTTCCATTGCGCGTCGCCTTCAAGATCCCTTAGCAGAGCTTGTTAAAATTGAACCCAAAGCCACTGGCGTAGGACAGTACCAACATGACGTTAACCAACGTGAGCTTGAGCGCTCATTGGATGCGGTGGTAGAGGACTGTGTTAACGCCGTAGGCGTGGATGTGAACACAGCCTCTGCTGCCTTACTAGCACGGGTTTCGGGACTCAATAAAACACTGGCTGAAAACATTGTGGCGTGGCGCGATGAAAATGGCGCTTTTCCCGATAGACAAAGTCTGCTTAAAGTTAAGCGCTTTGGTCCGAAAACGTTTGAACAAGCCGCTGGTTTTTTACGTATTCTCCAAGGCACAAATCCTTTAGATGCTTCTGCAGTACACCCAGAGGCATACCCCGTCGTAGAGCGTATCCTTGAAAAAATCCAAGCGGATGCGCGCAGTATTATTGGACAAGCCGACGCGCTAAAAGGTCTATCCCCTAAGGATTTTATTGATGAGCGATTCGGATTACCCACCATACAAGATATCTTTACCGAAATTGAAAAGCCGGGACGAGATCCTCGGCCTGAATTCAAAACAGCTCGATTCTTAGACGGTGTCACGGCGATTACGGATCTACAAGTTGGCATGGTTCTAGAGGGGGTAGTAACCAACGTAGCCAATTTTGGAGCTTTTGTAGATATTGGTGTACATCAAGATGGCTTAGTACATATTTCGGCTCTGTCGCATCAGTTTGTCAAAGACCCGCGTGAAGTTGTGCGTGTCGGACAAACCGTCACCGTTAAAGTACTAGAGGTTGATGAGGCCCGCAAACGTATTAGTTTAAGCATGCGCTTAGATGATCATCCTGAGCCCACGCTAAAAAAAGCGGCAGCCAGTACCAAATCACGTGCTTCTCGTCGTCCCGCTCGTCCTGCACCCGATGTAGCAAATAATGCTATGGCTGCAGCCTTTGCTAAACTCAAACGCTAAGTCATGGCAGATAACAAAACCCTTGCTTTAATCGGTTGTGGCTTAATGGGCGGCTCTTTTGCTTTGGCTGCCCAACAGGCTCACCAAGTCCATCATACTATCGGCTATTCCGTACCCCACGCCTCAGCCCACCACTTTTATGAGCTGGGTGTTATCCAGTCGATTGCTGCGAGCGCAGCCGAAGCCGTGGCTCAAGCCGATATCGTCTTGATCGCCGTACCCGTGGCAGCCATGCCCTCCGTGTTTGCTGCTATAGCGCCAGCTTTACCTGATCATGCCCTGATTATGGACGTAGGCAGCACCAAGCGCAGCATTATTCAAGCCGCACAACACCATTTGGGTGCACGCTTTTCCCAATTTATTGCCGCTCACCCAATTGCGGGTAAAGAAAAAGCAGGACATAGTGAGCCTTTTGCTCATCTCTATCAAAATAAAAATGTCATTTTGTGCCCAGAGTCACAATCCAACCCAGCCTACCTAAAGCAAGCCCACTCTTTATGGCAAGCTATTGGGGCGACGCCCATCATCCTGGATGCCGATCAGCACGACCGCGGTCTAGCTGCCGTTAGCCATCTGCCCCATTTATTGGCTTTTGCTTATATGGATGCTTTGCTCCAGCAACCCGACGCAACAGACTTACTCGCCCTAGGTGGCCCAGGCTTTAGGGATTTTTCGCGAATTGCTGGGTGTGACCCAACCATTTGGCGCGATATCCTACCGGATAACCAAGACCAAATCCTCCCCTTACTTCACGCTGTGCGTCAGGCCATCGACACCATTGAAAACGCCATGACGCAACGTGACACCACACAACTCGAAGCCATATTACAGCGTGCCAGCCAAGCACGCATCAACTGGAAATAAGGAGATACTCCATGCGATTTAAACCCATGTTACGTCGTTCAGTGGTGGCTGTTGCCGCCCTTTGCCTCTCAGGCGCAGCCCTCGCGCAACAAAACGTCACACGATTAATTGTGCCGTTTTCTGCAGGTGGGCCCATTGACATTAGTGCTCGTGTTTTGGCAGAGGGTGTCAAAGAGCATTTAGGCACTGTGATTATCGAAAACAAACCGGGCGCAGGCGGCAACATTGGCTCGGACCTCGTAGCCAAAGCCAAACCCGATGGAAAAACCATTGGGGTTGCGACCCTAGCCTCTCATGCGGTTAACCCTTGGCTCTATAGCAGCATGCCCTATGACGCAGACAAAGATTTTGCTGGGATTAGTCTCATGGTATATGTGCCCAATGTGTTAGTGATGAATAGCGAACATGCCGAAAAGCTGGGTATCCAGTCCGTGGCTGATTTAATTGCCTATGCCAAAGCCAACCCAGGTAAACTCAACTATGGCTCAGGTGGTAATGGTAGCGGTGGCCACTTAGCGGGTGAGCTCTTTAAAAAGCAAGCAGAAGTCGACATTGTTCATATCCCCTATAATGGTGGCGCTCCTGCTCAAATGGCCTTGCTTTCTGCCGAGGTGGATTTCACTTTTGACAACCTCGCCACTGCCGCCCCCAATATTCAAAACGGTAAACTCAA
>JAAYRP010000027.1 GCA_012518715.1 Alcaligenaceae bacterium
AAACTCGATGCCCTTGGAAAGGAATAAAAATGGCTGTGATACTGAATAAACGCTCGGCTAAACTTGCCGTGGTTGCACTTAGTTTTGCTGCGCTCAGTGCTTGCTCCATGTTTTCTTCCAAAGATCCGCGATTTATGCCCGCTCCTTTGGTGGACTATGAGGCTCAAGTTGCTGCTAATGTGCGCTGGTCTGCTTCTATTGGTAAAGGGGCCGGTTTTGGCTTTATTCCTGCGCGCGTAGGCGACGTGGTGTATGCCGCCACGCCTTCAGGGCAGTTGGCTCAAATTCGCTTAAGCACGGGGCAAACACTTTGGTCCACGCAAGTAGCGAAAAATCTATCGGCAGGGGTAGGAGCCGATGCTCGAGTGGTGGCGGTGGCTGCCAGTGATGGCTCAGTTGTAACCTATGATACGGCAGGCAACGAGTTATGGCGTACCAAAGCCAGCAGCGAAGTGAATGTGCCACCTGTCGTAGGCGATGGGGTCGTCGTTGTGCGTAGTTCTGACTATCGTATTCAAGCCTTTGATGCGCGTAATGGCGAGCTGCTCTGGAGTCTGCAGCGTCCAGGTCCTGCACTGGCCTTAAAAACCAACATCAAAATGGAAATTTTTGATGGAATGCTGATCGCAGGCCTGCCCAATGGACGCATGATGATCATCGAGGCCCACACCGGTATGGTGCAATGGGAGGGAGTGGTATCTCAATCGCGTGGCGCCACGGATTTAGAGCGTATTAATGATGTGGTTGGTGGCCCTGTGGCGGCCGGACCATTATTGTGTGGTGCTTCCTATCAAGGGCGTATTGTTTGTTTTGATGTCGCTCAGGGTGGCTTCCCAGTTTGGCAGCATGACTACTCCACGAAAACCGGTATGGCTACTGACGGCCGTATGCTTTTTGCGGCGAATCAGCGTGATGAGATTTCCGCCTTTGGCTTAGGGGATGGCACGGTTGTGTGGACGCAGGACGGTCTGCGTAATCGTAAGCTGTCTGGGCCCGCTGTTGCAGGCGATCAGGTCATCTTTGGGGATTTCCAAGGATATATTCATTTTGTCTCACGGGTAGATGGGCGTTTGCAAGGACGTTTACATGTAGGCTCGGGAGCCATTGTCTCGCCATTGGTTGGCACCGAATACGGTGTACTCGTACAAACGGGCAATGGTCATTTAGTATTGGTTGGTGTCAATTGAAAAGCATTGCTTTTAAACCGGTAATTACGATTGTTGGGCGTGCTAACGTTGGTAAATCCACGTTGTTTAATCGTTTAACGCGCTCTAGGCAGGCTCTAGTTGCTGACTTTCCTGGTCTTACTCGTGACCGTCACTATGGCGAGGGGCGTCTTGGCTCTCGCCCCTATTTAGTGGTAGATACAGGGGGCTTTGAACCCGTTGTCAAAGATGGTATTGTGCGCGAGATGGCACGCCAAACTGAGCAAGCCATTGCCGAATCAGATGTCATTATATTTTTGGTGGATGCCAGAGAGGGCGTCAATCGCCTCGATTACGATATTGCTCAGCTTTTACGTCGTAGCGGTCAGCCGGTTTTGCTTGCCGTCAATAAGGCCGAGGGCATGCGTTATGGCGCGGCAGGCTTTGAGTTTCACGAGCTTGGCTTAGGCGAGCCCTACCTGATATCCGCGTCTCATGGTGATGGGGTGGGGGATTTAATCGAGCAGGCCTTGTCGCATATTCCCGAGCCGAATCTGCCAGAAGAGCCTGAATTTGATGCAGATGCTACGGACGAAGCGCCTGAGCATCGTATTAAGCTGGCTATTGTGGGGCGGCCTAACGTAGGTAAATCTACGTTTATTAATGCGTTGATGGGTGAAGAGCGGGTGATCGCTTTTGATATGCCAGGAACCACTCGGGATGCGATCGAAATCGAATTCGAGCATCAAGGTACACCTTACACATTGATTGACACGGCAGGGCTACGCAAAAAAGGCCGTGTCTTTGAGACCATTGAGAAATTTTCAGTCATTAAAACCTTGCAGGCTATTGAAGCATCAAACGTTGTTTTGCTGATGCTAGATGCCTCGATGGAAATCTCGGATCAAGATGCGAGTATTGCCGGCTTTGTGGTGGAGTCAGGTCGTGCTGTAGTCGTTGCGATCAATAAATGGGACGATGTGGATAGCTATAAGCGTGAATGGGCAAAGCGAGAATATGCGCGCAAATTACGCTTTTTAGACTTTGCTAAGGTCCACACCATTTCTGCTTTAAATAGGCAAGGGATCGCCCAAGTTATGCGTTCAGTGAAAAGCGCGCATGCTGCGGCTTATCGTCGTCTTTCTACACCCAAGCTAACTCGAGTGATTCATGAGGCCGTCGAGCAGCAACAACCACCCCGTAAAGGTATCTTTAGGCCTAAGCTACGCTATGCGCACCAAGGTGGACAAAACCCGCCCATTGTTGTAGTGCATGGTAGTGGCTTAGAGGCCGTATCAGATAGCTATAAGCGCTATCTAGAAGGACGCATTCGTGAGACGTTTGACCTCGAAGGCACACCATTACGAGTGGAATTAAAGTCATCGCGTAACCCCTATGTTCAGGAGAAATAAGTGAGTCGTTTTTGGAGCGATCATATTCATGAATTGGTCCCGTATGTCCCAGGCGAGCAACCTAAACAGCAACTACTTAAGCTCAATACCAATGAGCATGCGTATGGTCCGTCTCCTCGCGTTTTTGCCGCGATAGCGGCCAAAAACAATGACGACTTACGTTTGTATCCTCCTTATGAGGCTTCGGCGTTATTGAGCGCCATAGCAAAAAAGCATAACGTCGCAACGGATCAAGT
>JAAYRP010000213.1 GCA_012518715.1 Alcaligenaceae bacterium
CAGGCTGCCGGTCAGCAAAACACATGGTATCGTGCATTGGACAGTATGCCACCCTTAATGGTCCAAGAGGATTTACTCTTTAGACTGATTCGTATCGCTTTTTTTGTCCTAACCCTTACCGTAATCACAGGCATGGTTGTATCATTACGGTTAGCGAATCAGCTGATCCCTCTAGACCACAAAACCCTCTTTACCTTGCTTTCTTGGGTAACCTTTGGCGGGCTACTTATCGGGCGCCAGCTTCGTGGTTGGAGAGGGCGTATCGCACTTCGCTGGACGCTGGTGGGGTTTAGCTTTTTACTATTGGCCTATACCGGCAGCCGTTTTGTGTTAGATGTTATTTTACAGAGAGGTCCTTTTGGCTAAATTGCTGTTGTGGGTGGTAGTCATTATTGCAGCCCTGCTTGTCACCCGAATGATTACCCATAAAAAAACACTCGGGCAACGCCCTAAAAAACCCGTTTCTCGACACCAAGCCGAGCCCATGGTTCGCTGCGCCCATTGTGGTATTTATCTTCCTCGCTCCGAAGCACTGATGAGCAACGATCACACATGGTGCAGCTTGGATCACGCTAAGCTTGGTCCCCGTCACTAATGCGCTATATCGATCGTCACGGCTGGCTCTGCACCCAACCAGGCATACGTCACGCCCCCTCGCCTAATGCAAATACTCGCCCTTCCGGCGTCGATCCTTATTTATTGGTGATTCACAATATCAGCCTTCCCCCCAATCAGTTTGAGGGGGACGCCATCATTCGTTTTTTTCAAAACCAGCTAGATTTTGATGCCCACCCATGGTTTGAACACATACGTGGGGTTCAGGTCTCGGCTCACTTTTTAATTCGACGAGATGGTGAAATCATCCAGTTTGTTTCTACCCTAGATCGGGCCTGGCATGCTGGGCAGTCTTTTTTTCAAGGAAAAGAAAACTGCAATGATTTCTCTATCGGTATTGAGCTCGAGGGTGCCGACACTATCCCCTACAGTGATATCCAATACGAACGCTTAGCCTGCCTGACCAACATACTGAGCCAACGTCACCCGCTACGAGCTGTCTATGGCCACGAGCATATCGCACCAAAGCGTAAAACGGACCCTGGCCCTGCTTTTGACTGGTGGCGCTACGCTAAGCTTTGTCAGCTGCCTTTGCGTTGTTTTGCGCTCGACTAATATACATCGCCCAAACAATCACGCTGTATGGCATCCAGATTATGGCACCCAGCTAAAGCCATTGTCACCTCGAGCTCTGTGCGCAAAATATGTAGCACATGCGCCACCCCTGCGGCTCCTGCAGCGGCTAACCCATACATATACGGGCGGCCAATCAACACCGCTTTTGCACCAAGCGCTAAAGCAATAAACACATCTGTACCACGCCGAATCCCACCATCAACCAATACCGGTATCGACGCCCCCACAGCCTGCACCACAGCAGGTAAAGCCTGTAATGGCGTAGGAGCAGCATCCAAAACACGTCCCCCATGATTAGACACCACAATACCCGCAGCGCCTATTTCCAGAGCCTGTCGCGCGTCACTGGGGTGCAGTATGCCTTTTAATAATACAGGCAAGGGGCAATCTTGGATAAACTCCGCCACCTGTGCCCACGTTGGTGCCGTCTGCAAAAAACCCGTACCAAACAATGGACTTTGCCCCGCTTGCGACACCAAAGCTGGCTGCGGTGCAAAACCACGTAAATTCACTGCCTCCACCCCTGCAGGCAAACAAAACTGGGCTCGCTGCTCTCTGTTACGTACCCCATTAACTGGCGCATCCACCGTTAATACGATTGCCTCGACACCTAACTGCACCGCCTGCGTTAATAAGCGTGCGCTCGCTTGTTGATCTGGTTGCCAATACCATTGCAGCCACTGCGGGCCAGGTGCTTGAGCAGCCAAAACGGCTAAATCCGTGGAAGACTGCATACTAACCACAAAAGGAGTTTGCATTGCCGCCGCCGCTAAAGCGGTGGCTAGCTCGCCCTCGGGATGCGCCAAGCGCTGATAAGCGACAGGCGCTAAGAAAATAGGATAAGCGTATTCTTTCCCTAACAGGCTCACTCGGGTATGCGCGGCAGTTAAATCACGTAAAACGCGTGGCCAGATCTGATAACGCTGATAAGCCGATTCATTACGGTGCAATAAACGCTCATCGGCCGCCCCCCCTGTTAAATAAGCCCAGGCTTGGGGCGTCATACGTGCCTGAGCAGAAGAAATATAATCAGCAACCGTCACAATCTCTGCCGGAATCTGACTCAAAGGTGCTAAAGGAGTCGTCATCACAGCTCCGCCCACTCACGTA
>JAAYRP010000214.1 GCA_012518715.1 Alcaligenaceae bacterium
GCTGGAATCCATTAAAAGATCATCCTAATTTATTAGCGGCGTTGGCACGCTTAAAGCGGCAGACCCAGCCATGGGTAGCCGTGCTTGTCGGCGAGGGTATGACCACAGACAATGCTGAGCTGATGCAGCTTATTCGCCATTTTGAGCTAGAGGAGCAGGTACGGCTGATAGGACGCCGTGAAGATATTCCTGCGTGGATGGCTGCAGCTGATATTCATATTCTTTCTAGCAAAGCCGAAGGTTTTCCAAATGTGGTGTGCGAGGCCATGGTGGCGCAGGCTTTATGTGTGGTTACGGATGTGGGAGATGCCGCTAAAATCGTGGGGGATGAGGGTATTGTTGTGCCTCCACGTAATGCTGAAGCATTAGCTACAGGAATTGAAAAAGCACTACAGCAATGGCGTGGCCCTAACTTAACCCAGCAATTACAGGCGGGCTCTGCACGAATTGCGGCGCATTACAGTCTGGAGAAAATGGTACAAACGTATCAGAGTTTATGGCGCTCATTGTCATCTGAGGCCGGTAGCGCTCAAGCACCAACAGTCACCACTACTACAGGGCCGATTTTATTATATGTAGTAAATAACCCCGCTTTCTTTTTATCGCATCGCCTTCCTTTGGCTCAAGCGGCGCAAAGTGCAGGTTTTCAGGTGCATGTGGCCACGATGAATGGGCCAGCAGTTGCTCGTATCAAAGCTCAAGGTTTTACACACCACGTGTTGCCATTAAGTCGTAGTGGAAAAAACCCCTTGAAGGAGCTGCACAGTCTTTGGGCTCTTTACCGACTATTTAAACGGGTGCGTCCTCAGGTGGTTCATGCGGTGACGATTAAGCCTGTTTTATATGGTGGGATTGCGGCGCGTTTAGCGAGGGTGCCGGGCTTTTTAGCGGCGGTATCGGGTTTGGGATATTTGTTCACGGATGAGCGAGATAGTGCAGTGAAGCGCATCGCTTTGTTTATGTATAAGCTCGCTTTAGGGCATCCTCATAGCCGTGTGGTGTTTCAAAATATCAGTGACAGAGATGTGTTACTGCAAGCTGGTGTCGTACGCTGCGAGCAAGCGGTGATGATTCGTGGTTCGGGGGTGGATTTAGATCAGTTTAGTTATCAATCCGAGCCCGATGCTCCTATTGTTGCTTTGATGGTAGCGCGCTTGCTGGCAGATAAGGGCGTCAACGAATTTATCGAGGCGGCGAAAATTAGTCAACAACAGGGCGAGTCTGTGATTTGGCAGATTGCGGGTAGTCCAGACCCAGGTAATCCGGCTAGCTTAACGCGAGAGCAGATGACGGACTGGCATCAAGCGGGGGTCGTGCAGTGGCTGGGGGAGCAAACCGATATTGCTGGTTTATATCAACGTGCACATATTGCTGTCTTGCCATCGTACCGCGAAGGACTACCTAAATCCTTGATCGAAGCAGCTGCTTGTGGACGTGCGGTGGTGACGACGGATGTTCCGGGTTGTAGAGATGCGATCGAAGCCAATGTAACAGGGCTGCTCGTTCCACCAAAAAATGCGCAGGCAGTAGCAGACGCTGTGTTGGAGTTAGCCCATGATACGGCGAAGCGACAAGATTTTGGTCGAGCTGGACGAGACTTAGCAGAGCGAGCGTTTGATATCAACTATGTTATTGATTCGCATTTGCGGCTGTATGGCTATTTGGCTAAGTCTCGTATGCATAAGCGCCCTTAATTAAAAGGGAAGCGGTAAGTCCGATCGTAGTGAGAGTATGGCTTGTTTGAATTCGTTTTGAATACGGGCCAAAGCCACATCGTTTTCTGCTTCAAAGCGTAAGACCACGATAGGCGTTGTATTCGATGCGCGGGCTAGCCCAAAACCGTCAGCGTACTCAGCGCGGATGCCATCAATGGTAATACGCTCTAGAGCTGTAGGAAAAACAGCTTCTGCTTGCAGACGCTCCACAAAAGCATGTGGCTCGCCTTCTTTCATTTCGAGCTTGAGTTCAGGAGTGGAGTGATCCTTAGGTAGATTTTCTAATACCTGACTGGGATCATCGTAGTGGGATAAAATCTCCAGTAGACGAGCGGCCGTATAGAGCCCGTCATCAAAGCCATACCAGCGCTCTTTGAAAAAGGTGTGTCCGCTCATCTCGCCGGCTAAGGGAGCCTGGGTTTCGGCTAATTTGGCTTTAATCAACGAATGCCCTGTCTGCCACATCAAGGGCACACCGCCGGCGGCTTTAATTGCTAAAGGCACATGGCGGCTACATTTCACATCGAAAATAATGGTCTGCCCAGGGTGGCGGGTTAAAATATCTTGTGCGTAAAGAATCAGCTGGCGGTCGGGCCAAATGATCTCCCCATTGCGGGTAACCACACCCAGCCGGTCCGCATCACCATCAAAGGCCAGGCCGAGCTCTAGCTGATGGGTTTTTACGTGTTGGATGAGGTCTTGTAAATTCGCTGGGTCAGCTGGATCGGGATGGTGATTAGGAAAATTCCCATCGACTTGCTCAAATAAAATATCAGCTTGACAACCTAATGCTTCGAATAGTTGGCGTGCAACGGCCCCCCCTGCGCCATTACCGCAGTCAACGGCAATACGCATGGGACGAGCCAAAGTGACCGTTGACTGGATTTCCTCAATATAAGTGGGCTGGATGGCGTGCTCTAAACGTTGTCCTGCAGGGAGCTCTGTGGGGGTGGGGGTGAGCATAAACTGATAAAGGGCCTGAATATCCGGGCCATATAGAGTTTTACCCGCTACCATCATTTTAAAGCCATTGTATTCGGGTGGGTTATGGCTGCCGGTGATGGCAACGGCCGATAAGGTGTTGAGTTTATGCGCAGCATAATACACTAAGGGAGTGGGAGCCAGTCCGATATGAATGGTGTTTATACCAGCGCGTTCAATGCCTTGCATTAGTGCTTCGGCCAGCTCAGGGCTACTGTGACGACCGTCATAGCCAACGACAATAGCGGGAACCTGTGCGCTTGCTGCTTGGGCACCTAGGGCATAACCCAGCTTAAAAGCAAAATCGGCATTCAGCTGGCTGGGTACAATACCACGAATGTCATAGGCTTTAAAAACGGAGGCGGGCAAAGCTGAGGACATAAAACACTCCCATAACAAATAACAGAAACATTGATTCTATAAGTTTTTAGATGATGTCGCTATGACACTGGGTATGGCGAAGGATATCAGGAATGGCACTAGCACAAATTACACAAATCGTAGGCGCTGATCATGTTTGGACAGGTCAGTTAATGCAACCTTTTTTAACGGATTGGCGTGGGCGCTATCAGGGGGATGCTCTCGCCGTGGTGCGCCCGGCGTCGACAGCAGAGGTCGCCGCTGTAGTTCGTTGTTGTGCGCAACATCGTCTTGCTATTGTCCCTCAGGGGGGAAACACCAGTTTATGTGGAGCGGCCACACCCAGTCAGCAGCCAGCTATTATTTTGTCGTTGCAACGATTAAATCGCATTCGCTCCATTGATGTAGATAATGACACCATGGTGGTTGAGGCGGGCTGTATCTTACAGACAGTACAAGAAGCAGCGCTTGCAGAGAACCGGTTGTTTCCGTTGCGGTTAGCGGCCGAGGGCAGTTGTACGATAGGGGGAAATCTAGCCACAAATGCAGGGGGGACACAGGTGCTGCGCTATGGAAATACTCGTGACTTGGTGCTAGGCCTAGAGGTGGTGACGCCGAGCGGTGACATTTGGCACGGTCTGCATGGTTTACGAAAAGATAATAGTGGCTACGATTTGCGTCACTTATTTATAGGTAGTGAAGGTACACTGGGAATCATTACCGCGGCGACATTAAAATTGTATCCGGTGCCGGTAGCACAATATACGGCTTTGATTGCTTTACACTCCGTTTCGGCTGCGGTGCAGTTGTTAAATCATTGTCGCCAGGGTTTTGCGGCGAGCTTAACGGGCTTTGAGCTCATGGCGTATAACTGCTTAGAGGCCGTGGTGCAGTGCTTTCCTGAGCAGCGTATCGGCTTTACGGGGGCTAGTGCTCAGGCGCCATGGTATGTGCTGCTGGAGCTATCGGACTATGAAAGCGAAATCCATGCGCGTGAGCGCTTAGAACATATTTTAGGTCAAGCCCTTGAGCAACACATTGCTTTAGATGTGATCATGGCTGAAAACCTAACACAAAGCCAAGCGCTATGGCATTTGCGCGAAAGCATCCCCTTAGCTGAAAAAGTTTTAGGTAAAAGCATTAAGCACGATATTGGTGTACCGACCTCGCAGGTTGCTGCTTTTGTTGAGGAAACCAATGCGTTGATTCAACAAGCCTACCCTGGGGTAGAGCATGTGATTTTTGGGCATTTAGGCGATGGTAACTTGCATTACAACGTTGCCAAAGGCTCAGCGTACAGCGAAGCTGAGCTTTTGGCACTAGAGCAGCAGGTTTATCGTATTGTGTTTGATCAGCTAGCTAAATATCAAGGCACTATTAGCGCAGAGCATGGGGTAGGGCAATTAAAGCGTGATTGGTTACCACAGTATAAGGATCCGGTTGCGTTGCAGCTAATGCATCAAATCAAGCAAGCTTTGGATCCATTGAACATCATGAATCCCGGCAAAGTATTATCTCAACAAGAAAAATAGAAGTAGTATGTGTTTTTTTAATTCAGCGCTAGGTCGCTATTATAGTTTGCATAGTTTTTTTGTATTTGGCTTATGGGCGGCATTAGCGGCGTGGTGGCAACAGCAAAGCGGGGATTTAGCACTGTCGGCGTATTTTTATGATACCGCGACACAGCAGTTTCCCTATGCATTGCAACCATTTATTTATGCATTTGGTAAATATTGGATTTGGTTTTTACCTTTTGCGGGGGCGGCGGTTTGGCTGGTTTTAGCGCAATCCCAGCAAAACATAACTCGCTCACTGTACCGGCGGGTAGCAGGATTCTTTTTTAGTGCGCCTTTGTTGGTGGGGGGGCTTAAGCAGTTTACAGCGATGCCGCGTCCTATGCACTTGCTAGAGTTCGGGGGCGATCGAATCATGCCATCTACGTTTTGGGCCAGTGGATTTGCAGAGGGGGCAGGGGCGCTACCCAGTGTGCATGCCACATGTGGTTTTATTTTTATGGCTTTTTATTATATAGGCTGGGTTCGTCAAAACACGGTGTGGCGCTGGGGTGGGTTGGTGCTGGGAGTGGCATTAGGCTTAGGATTTGGATTTTTACGCATTATGCAGGGCTATCATACGTTAAGCCAAGTGTTGTGGGCAGGCGCAGTCGTATGGCTTTATGCAAGCCTATGGTTTTTACCATCATTAAAACAAGCGGGGTGCATATCGCTTGCCCCCCGCTGTGATCATGGTTAGTCACTGGTTAGGGCGGTTTGGCGTGCGATTTGAAGCGCATTTTCTAATACCGTCCTTTTGCCAATATGATTAGATAGTAGCAAAACCAATGCGGCATTCATCGCATGGCTTTGACTTGGGCTTAAGTCTTCGTGCGCTTCAATAAGTTGCGCATAAAACTCATCCACTTGCTCAATATTTAGCTCAGTGTTCAGCATAGGTGTCTCCTTGTTGGTAACCGCAGGCTCGTTTTAGGGCGGCGTTAATCTTGGCTACAGTGGGCTGTCGCCAACGTGCACTTAGATGCTGATCAGGGCGAAATAAAAAAGCTGCGCCGGATTGAGCATCATAGCGTTGTTGCCATATTCCAAAATGATCATGCAAGACCGTAAAGCCACTTGGTGGGGTGACTGGCGCGTTTTGAGCGGGATAAATCAGCACCACGTGAAGCAATTCCTGTTGGCTTAAAGCGCTTAGGGAGCTGAGTTGATCATCACGTGGGTTAAACATCGCTAAGGTAAAATGATCACCTAAATGTGAGAGCCACCATGTGCTTTGCGCTTGTTGACGTAAGGGCGCATCAAGAGCCGCTGCCCCCAATGGCATATTAGAGGCGAAAGTGTCTTCGTCAGGTGTTGTTAAGGGGCTTTGCGGATAACTGCTAGGGGTAGATAAGCGTCCACTATTCACCATGCTGCGGGCAAAAGCGTGGTGCTTGGCAAGACGTAACACAGTATCGCGAAATAAGCGGCTAATCTCGCTTTTTGGGGTAATGAAATCCGTGGCGCGGCTTGAGTGCAGTAAATTTTCATCGGCAGCAGCATGGCGCTCTATACAATAACTATCTAATAATTGTTCGGGCGCGAGGCCACGCAAATATAAGTCAAGTTTCCACGCTAAATTATCGCCATCTTGAATTCCGCTATTGGCCCCACGAGCGCCAAAAGGTGATACTCGATGAGCCGCATCCCCGGCAAAAAATACGCGGCCAAACCTAAAGCTCTCCATACGCTCGCAAGCAAAGGTGTAGATGCTGATCCATTCGAACTCAAAGTCGACATCAGAGCCGAGCAAAGCTTGTACGCGGGGACGCACATTTTGTTCTTTGACCTCTTCGATAGGATCCGCATCCCAGCCTAATTGAAAGTCAATACGCCACACGCCATCGGGTTGGCTGTGTAACAATACTGATTGGTTGGGATGAAACGGCGGATCAAACCAAAACCAGCGCTCGGCGGGATAATGCGCTTTCATACGCACATCGGCAATTAAAAACCGGTCTTGGAAAATACGCCCTTGGCTGCATTGACCTAACATGCCGCGTAAAGGTGAGCGCGCACCATCGCAGGCCAATAACCAGTCCGTTTGGATTTGATAGTGTCCATCTGGGGTTTGAATGCGGAGCGAGACCTGCTGTGGTTGGTTATCTAAAGCGATGACTTTATGTTTAACCCGAATATCCACCCCAAGTGCTTGTGCTCGCTCAAACAAATAGCCCTCGCAGTAGTACTGTTGCAAATTGATGAAGGCTGGGCGGCGATGTAAGGGCTCAGGCAACAGATTCATGTGCCAGACTTCTTCGTCTCGGAAAAATACTTTGCCTACATTCCAAGACACCCCTTTGTTGACCATACGCTCGCCTACTCCAAGACGATCCCAGATATCGAGGGTCCGCTTGGCAAAACAAATGGCTCGTGAACCGACAGAAAAGCGATCCCCGTCATCGACAAGCACTACCGCTTGCCCACGCTGTGCCAAATCAATAGCCAGGCTTAGCCCAACCGGGCCTGCCCCAACCACCACAATAGGATGGTATTCATCTTGTGTAGGGGTGGGGCTGGGGGGAAGGATGGTGGTTTGATAGTTTGTCTCCTGCACCCTATTTCTCCTTGAAAAATGGTCGGTGTGGGGTATTAGTTACCCTCGAGTTCTTTCCACATTTCAATATCACGCTCGGCGGTCCAAATGCGTGGGTCCTCGTAGCCGTTAACTTCGTCATAGGCCCGCGATACATCAAAAGGCATACAGTGATCAAAAATCACCCAATCGGCGTAGCGAGGCTTCATAAAATCATAAGTTTCGCGATAAATGGTTTTTAGGTCTTTGCCTGCAGCGACGCCTTGATTGACGCAGGTATACAAATCCGTCAAAAAGGCGCGCGTGCCTGCAAGTGCTTGCCGGACTTCTGTGGGGTTTTTTAAAGCTGGGCCACGGCCGGGGACCATTTTCTCGGCCTCAAACTCAGCAAGATTATCAAGCGTTTGCGGCCACTCACGGAAATAGCAATCGCCTGCATACGGCGTGGATTGGTATTCAACCAAATCGCCCGCAAAGAGAATTTTTTGTTCTGGTAACCAAGCAATGGTATCGCCTTTGGTGTGACCCCGACCCACTTGCATGATCTGGACTTCAAGATTGCCTAAGTCCACGGTCATAAAGCCATCAAAGGTCATGGTTGGCCAGGTTAAGCCTTCGGGGATAGATTCTACCGCTCTAAATAAACGCGGAAAGCGTCCGATCTCACTGGCTTTGTCTTCTTCTCCGCGCTCGACGATCAAGTCATAGGTATCACGACTCGCTATGATTTCTTGAGCGTTATAAGCCGAGGCCCCTAATACACGCACAGCGTGGTAGTGGGACAGCAAAATATACTTGATGGGTTTATCGGTGACTTCGCGGATGCGGCGAATAACGTCTTCTGCCATCACGGGTGTGGCTTGGGTGTCAATAACCATGACCGCCTCATCACCAATAATGACACCAGTATTTGGGTCACCTTCGGCTGTATAGGCATAGGCGTTATCGGATAGCTTTTCAAAGGAAGCGACTTTGTCTTCCATGTCACCATGGGATGCAAATTGTTTAGGTGTGCTCATAATTCCTCCTAATGATTCAGGTAAATCATAGTGCCAAATTCGTTTATGTACAATGCATTTGTTATAGGTGAATACCTTAGGTAAAAAAATGCCGCGTTCTCGCGGCGTGAGCGTAGGAGTTATTTTTGGCAGAGAGGACAAAAGTAGGTGGCGCGTTGGTTTTGTACGATACGCTGAATAGGGGTAGTACAAACGGGGCAGGGGGCACCGACTTTGCCATAGACTTGGGCGTGCAGATCAAAATAAGCGCCGGCTTCGCCAGAAGCATTAAGATAATCTTTTAGGGTGCTGCCCCCAGAATCCAGTGCTTGTTGTAATGTTTCCACAATCGCTGCATGTAGACGTTGGGCTTGACGTAGGCTGAGTTGGTTCGCTGCTAAGGTCGGGGCGATACGCGCTTTAAACAACGATTCCGAAGCATAGATATTGCCCACGCCGACGACAATTTGTCCAGCAAGCAGTACGCTTTTTATTGCCGCTTTTCGATTTGATAACTGTTGATGAAAGGACTCTGGGTTAAACTCAGGGCTAAATGGTTCAACGCCTAGCTGCTTTAACAGGGGGTGTTGCAAAATTGGCCCATCTTTTAGATCGTGCCAAAGCACGGCACCAAAGCGACGGGGATCATGCAGTAAAAAACGGGCATGATCAAATTGCCATTCCACATTATCGTGCTTTAGACGTGGCGCATCCAACGGCACACGGCGTAAGGAACCAGACATGCCTAAATGAATGATTTGGTAGCCATGAGCAAAGCGAATAAGCAAATATTTGCCGCGACGCTCACAGGCAAGAACGGGCTGATTATTGACTAAATCACTCATGTTAGGTGGAATAGGCCAACGCATTTTTGGCTGATAGACCACGCATTGGCGTAAAATCTGGTTGGGCATAAGCGTCGCTATTCCGCGACGTGTGGTTTCAACTTCGGGTAATTCAGGCATATTGAGGTGCTACTATCATTGACTATAAGATAGTCATATTGTGCCATTAGGCTAAATTTCATGCGCGGCTGCGCCAGGTTTGGATGAATTTAAAATCGTTATTATTTCGCACGGTTGTCTTATCTGCATTGATGGGGGGGGCTGCATGGGCTACCGATGTCATGGAGTTAAAACCCATAGAGCATATTCAGTTGCGTAGCGACGGTCTTCCTATTGTGACGCTAAGCCCTGATGTGTTGTATCGGATTTTAGTTGGCGAAGTAGCAGTGCAGCAAGGTGACTACGATACAGCAAGTCAAACCTTCTTGAGCTTGGCCAAAGATACCGCAGACCCTCGTTTTGCGCAGCGAGCCTTTCAGTTTTCTATGGCGGATAATAATCTTTCGCGAGGGATTGCTGCAGCCAAAGAATGGTCTTTATTAGCACCTAATGACCCCGAGGCTAAAGCAACTGCTCTAGCCTTGGAAGCATCTACAGGGCAAACCACAGGGTTAGCTCAAACGCTTTATCAGCGTATTGATCGGGCGACAGATAAGGAACAGGCGATTATTCAAGCCATGGGCATTATTAGCAAAATGGTGGATAGCCGCTTGGCCTTAGACGTTTTAGAAAAATCGCTACCAAAAAATGTAAGGCAGCTAACTATTAGTCATTTAGCTTTGTCCGATGTGGCTTGGTCTGCGCAAAACCCACAGCGAGCACTACAAGAGGCGCGTCTAGCCTTAGCGAATGAGCCAGATTCTGAGCTGGCTATGCAACGCGTGCTGGAGTATGGTTTGCAAGTTGATCAACAAAAGGTCATAGAGCAAGCTAAGCAGTTTGTGCAAAACAACCCAGACTCTCGCGATTTGCCCTTATTATTGATAAATCGTCTAGTGGATTTAGGCGAATATGATCAGGCCTTGGAACAACTAGCGGTGATGCAAAAGCGCAATCCCGAGGATTTTGATTTGCAGTTTACGCAAGCCGAGATCAATATCCGTGCTGAACGCTTTGATACGGCAATTGCCTTGTTAAATGAATACATTTCTGTACAAAATCAACGTCGTCAAAGCCTTGATGATGCGACCACTACGGCGCTAAGCAGTATATCCGATGCTCGCTTGTCTTTAGTGCAGATCGCAGAAAAGCAAAATAACCTCCACGAGGCGATCCGTCAGCTAGATCTCATCGAGGAGCCGGCGCTGCTATTTCAGGTGCGAGTGCATCGCGCCGTTCTTGAAGCACGTTTGGGTAACTTAAAAAAAGCCAATCGCACATTAGATAGTTTAGGTGTGTTTAATAAGCGCGATCAGGCGGTCGTGGACTTAACACGGGCTGCCATTTTACGCGAGGCAGGGCGCACAGATCAGGCCGTTGAGGTCTTAGAGCGCTCAGATAAAGAGCTACCAGATACCCCCGAGATTAAATACGATTTGGCCATGCTGTATGCCAGCCAAGGTCGCTACGAAGACCTTGAGCCGTTGTTACGTCAGGTGATTGAGCTGCAGCCATTTAATGCCAATGCTTATAATGCGCTGGGTTATACCTTTGTGGATCAAAACAAAAATCTGGATGAGGCACAGGGGCTTTTAGAGCAAGCCTTAGAGCTGGAGCCTGATAACCCTTATATTTTAGATAGTGTTGGTTGGTATCTTTATCGTGTAGGAGACTATCAAGC
>JAAYRP010000215.1 GCA_012518715.1 Alcaligenaceae bacterium
AGCCTAAATAAAACCGAGGTGCTTGAGTTCTTTGCGTATAGCTGCCCACATTGTGCCGTCATGGAACCCATGGTCGAAAAGTGGTCACAGGGTTTTGATGAAAAAGTGGTATTAAAACGCGTCCCGGTGGCTTTTAACGCAGGTATGGCAGACTTGCAGCGCACCTACTTTGTTTTTGAGGCGCTTGATCGCTTAGACTTACACCCTAAGCTCTTTGCGGCAATCCACCAAGAAAAACGCGCGCTATTTGATAAAAAAGCCATACGTAAATGGGCAGCAGATCAAGGCATCAACGAAAAAGACTTTGATAGTGCTTTTGATTCTTTTGGTACCCAAACCAAAGCCAATCGTGCTAATGATCTCATTCGTCTCTATCAAATCCAGGGTACTCCTAGCCTAGCGATCGGGGGCAAATACGTCACCTCGCCGGCTTTCACGAACGGCTACGAAGAAACCATACAAGTGGCTGACGCCCTACTAAAGCAAGCACAATAGCCGTTTTCAGGGGCTCGCAGGCTACGCTCACCCCCTTATTATGGCGTCCTTGCGTATAGCAAGGACGTTTTTTTAGATGCTTTCTAGTTGCTGACGCGCCTGTGCAAGATCTGCCACCAAATCCTCTACCTGCTCTAGGCCAATATGTAAGCGAATCAAGAACCCATTTTCCGGATTCCAGTACGAATGATTCGCTAAAGCCGCTGGCTCCACCAACTGAACAAGGCTTTCAAAGCCCCCCCATGAAAACCCAATCCCAAATAAACGCAAAGCATCAACAAAACGACGTGCGGCTTGCATATCTACCCGCAAACTAAATGCCAATAAACCATTTGAGCCGAATGCATCACGTTGCCATAAAGCATGCTGTGGATCATGTGGCCACGCTGGATGGTAAATAGCGGAAACCTCGGGCCAGCTCGCTAAAAACTCACACACTTGTAAAGCACTTGCTGCGCTTTGCTGCATACGTAACGGCAGGGTTCGCACCCCACGCAAAGCTAACCATACATCGTCCGCACTCACAGAAAATCCCAGCGCATAATGACAAGCCTCAATCTGCTGGGCATGTGCAGAATTTTTTGCTACTACAGCACCAAGCATCAAATCCGAGTGTCCACCAATATATTTGGTTCCAGCGATAATAGATACATCTGCACCCAAAGCCAACGGCTGATAAATCAAGCCTGAGCCCCAGGTATTATCCGTCATCAACACTAGCTCATGCGCCTGAGCCACAGCAGCTAAAGCCGGCATATCAAGCATCTGCATAAGCAACGACCCAGGCGACTCCACATACAGCATTTTGGTATTCGACTGAATCGCGGCTTGGCAGGCTTGGGGCGTGGGCGCACAATAACTAACGTTCACCCCCATGCGCTCTAAGACATTTTTATCCAAAGTACGTACCGGCGCATAAGCACAGTCAGCTACCACCACATGATCGCCCTGACTTAAAAAACTCAGCATGGCTAAACTAATTGCTGCCATCCCCGATGGCACCAAAAATGCCTGAGTACCGCCTTCGAGCTCACAAAACACATCCTCGAGCGCCCGATGCGTGTCCATACCCCCACGCCCATAAATGACCGCTCGCTCACCCGCTTGTCGCGCCGCAATTGCCTGATCTAAATGCGACAGCGTTTTAAAGCGTACTGTACTTGTACGTACCGGTGGCATTGCTACGGGCGCCGCTCCCGTTTTATCATCGAAATCGGCTTGCCCAGCGTGTTGTAAAAAGGTGTGAAGGTGTGGCTTCATAATGTGTTCCTAAACCGAATAAAATTGATAAACGCCCTGATCATTCACGACTCGCTTCACCTGCCCAGCAAAATACAATAAGTGCAAATGTGCAATGGCTTCTCCCATCGCAAAAGTGAGCTGATGCATATCAAGCTGACGTTTAAATAAAATAGGGACCAGCTGCGCCGCACTGCACCCGCCTGCTTGCCTACAGGCCGCTAAGGTCTCGGCCAAGCGATCCTGATGATGTTGTTTTAGCTGTGCGATACGCCAATGTAACCCCTGAAACGGTCTTCCATGCGAAGGCAGCACCAACGTCTGTTCCGGCAAATCCAAATACCGTTCTAAAGAATCCAAATACAACGCCAGTGGATTCGCCTCGGGCTCATAATCAAAGACACTCACATTGGTAGAAATCGTAGGTAAGACCATATCACCAGCAATCAACACCTGCTCACTATCACAATACAGTGCCATATGCTCTGGTGCATGACCATATCCAGCAATACATCGCCATGAACGCCCACCTATCATGACGCATTGCCCATCAAGCAAACGTCTAAAGTCACGTGGGGGTGTCATAACCAGACTTGGATAGTAGCGACTACGCTGTGCTATTTGCTCTTGAGCGGCGGGGTCGACCAGACCATGACGTGCAAAATGCGCCGCAGCGGCGCGCCCTCCCGAAGCGCCCATCTGCTCGGAAGAAGCTGGGTTAACCCATAAGCACGCTAAAGCATAATCACTCAGGCTCATCCATAAAGGCACCTGCCATTTTTCTGCTAACCAACCCGCTAAGCCCACATGATCCGGGTGCATATGGGTGGCAATAATACGCAGTAAAGGCAACCCATTAAACACCGACTCAAACAGTTGCTCCCACAAAGCTTGCACTTCGGGCCGCGCCACTCCGGTGTCCACTAGTGTCCACCCTTTTTGACCTTCGATTTCATCTTCTAAGAGCCATACATTAATATGGTCTAAAGCAAAAGGTAAAGGCAACCGTATCCAATACACGCCCTTTGCCACTGCTTGCATGGTAGCGGCTGGGGGCAAAAAATCCTGCCATGGATAGATCAGTCCATTTTTGTTTGTCTGCATCTCCGTGTTCTCCCTGCTTGTCTGTTATGGTTTGCCATGGTAGTTTACGTTAACGTCAACTAATTTTAGTCGCTATGTCACAAAAAACATGGTCTATTTCTGATCTGGCTAAAGAATTCGATATTACGCCGCGTACCCTGCGTTATTACGAGGATCATGGCATCTTAAGCCCAGAGCGAGTCGGCCTACAACGACTCTACCACCCTCGAGACCGCACCCGCTTAAAACTAGCGCTACGCGGTAAGCGAATGGGGTTTAGTTTGGCTGATATTCGTAGTCTGATTGATATGTATGATGGCCCTGGTAGCACGCAAGCACAACTCATACACTATCAAAAAGTACTTAATCACTACAAAAATAAACTCCAAAGTCAACTCAAAGACCTACAACAAACCTTAGCAGAAATTGAAATACAACAGCAAAACTGTGATCGGCTGCTTGCGGAAAAATCACAACGCCGCCACACAAACGGGGCAACATAATACCTATCGTTTCTTGTGCCCTCTTTTCTTTTAGCTCGCAGTACTTTTGGTTGGAGACAAACGATGAACTTACCCGGATTAAACTTTGATCTCAGCGAAGAGCTCACTATGCTACGCGATACCGTTCGCCACTTTGCTGAGAACGAAATCGCTCCCCTGGCTCAACAAATCGACGAAAGTGATCAGTTTCCTATGGATCTATGGCCCAAGCTGGGTGAACTAGGTGTATTAGGGCTGACCGTCTCCGAAGAATACGGTGGCGCAGACATGGGCTATTTGGCGCATATGATTGCCATGGAAGAAATCTCCCGAGCTAGCGCTTCGGTTGGCCTATCTTATGGCGCCCACTCGAATCTATGTGTTAACCAACTCTTTAGAAACGGCACCGCTGAACAAAAAGCCAAATATTTACCAGGGCTTGTTGATGGTAGCCAGATCGGGGCGCTGGCAATGAGCGAAACCGGTGCCGGCTCTGATGTGGTCAGCATGCGCCTACGCGCCGAAGACAAAGGGGACCATTACTTACTCAATGGCCACAAAATGTGGATTACAAACGGGCCGGATGCCGATACCTTAATCGTCTATGCCAAAACCGACCCCGCCGCCCACCAACGAGGCATCACCGCCTTTATTATCGAAAAAGACTTCCCCGGTTTTTCGGTAGCTCAAAAACTAGATAAGCTCGGTATGCGTGGTAGCCACACTGGCGAGCTCGTTTTTACAGATTGCCGTGTCCCCAAAGAAAACGTATTAGGCGAGGTCAATGGTGGGGTAAAAGTCCTGATGAGTGGCTTGGATTACGAGCGTGCCGTGCTGGCGGGTGGCCCACTAGGCATCATGCAAGCCGTCATGGATGTAGTGATGCCCTATGTGCATGAGCGCAAACAGTTTGGTCAGGCCATTGGTGAGTTCCAGCTTATTCAAGGCAAAATCGCAGACCTCTATACCACCCACCAAGCCAGCCGTGCACTCTGTTATAGCGTTGCTAAACACTTAGATGCGCTTGGCGAAAACCACTCGCGCACCGTACGCAAAGACTGCGCCGCAGCGATTTTATTTAGCGCAGAAAAAGCCACATGGATGGCAGGCGAAGCCATTCAAATCCTAGGGGGCAACGGCTACATCAACGAGTTTCCCACAGGACGCCTCTGGCGCGATGCCAAGCTTTATGAGATTGGCGCCGGAACCAGCGAGATTCGCCGTATGTTAATTGGTCGTGAGCTCTTTAATGAAACCGCTTAACCTTTAAACTTGCTATGAATGCCATGCCTTTTGCTTCAGACCACTCGATTATAGAACCCGCGCAGCGACCTATGCCTAGCCCCGAGCACGTGGCAAGCATGATCTTACAAGGTTTTAATCGCCACTATTCTCTATTCCGTTATAGTGCACAACGTGCCAAAGTCCTATTCGAATCGGCTCATTGGCATGGCATCCAGCAGCTCTCGCGCGAGCGCATTGAATATTACGATATGCGCGTGCGCGAGTGCGCCGCGCTGCTCGGTCCCGTTTTAAAAAACACCGCGCTGACCCCCTCCTCCAATGAACAGGAGCTCAGCCCCGAACAGCAGCAGTTCTGGCAGCAAGTCAAACGCGAATTTGCACACTCGCTTGCTGGTCATAAACAACCAGAATGTGCAGAAACTTTCTTTAATTCCGTTTCATGTCGCGTGCTATCGCGCACGTATTTCAATAACGATTTTCTCTTTGTTCGCCCAGCAATCGCCACCGAATACATTGACAGTGCTCTGCCTTCGTATCGTTCTTATTACCCACTAGATACAGGCCTAATCCCCGCACTAACACAAATGATCACGGATTTCGGGTTGGCTTCGCCATTTGCAGACCTACCCTCTGATGTACGCCTTTTGGCACGGCGAGCGATTCATGTTCTGCGCCAGCGCTTACCCCGCGATCCAGGCTTGCGCATTGGCCCAGACTGCCAGATTCAGGTCCTAAACACGCTTTTCTTTCGCAATAAAGGTGCATATATTGTTGGACGATTCATTAACCATACCACCATCCACCCCTTTGCCATTGCCCTAACGCATACCCCTAGCCACCACATAGAAATCGATGCCTTGCTCGACAGCGCCGATGACTTAAGTACATTGTTTAGCTTTACGCGCGCGTATTTTTTGGTGGACATGGAAGTGCCCTCTGCTTACGTCCATTTTTTACAGTCGCTCTTACCACGTAAATCCGCCGCCGAGTTTTACAACGCTATTGGCCTACAAAAACAGGGAAAAAATCTCTTTTATCGCGATTTTTTACACCATCTTGGGCACTCCAGCGATCTATTTCAGCTTGCACCAGGGATTAAAGGAATGGTGATGACGGTATTTACCCTGCCATCTTA
>JAAYRP010000216.1 GCA_012518715.1 Alcaligenaceae bacterium
CCGGGGTTTAGGATCTGATGGGGGTCTAAAGCTTGCTTTAGGGTACGCATCAGAGCCAGCTCGGCGGGGGTACGGCTGTAGGTAAGCCAGGGCTTTTTGTGTAAACCAATCCCATGTTCCGCAGAGATCGACCCCTGAAGCGCTTGGGCTACTTCATAACAGCGTTTTTCAATCTCATGTTCCATGGTTTTATCTCCGTGGGGGATAGGGCCAACGAGCAGATGAATATTGCCATCACCCACATGACCAAAAAACATTGTGGTTAATGTTGGGTCTACCGCGTGTACGCTTTGTCGTAAACGCTCTACTCCTAACCCAATTTGTGAAATAGGGAAGGAAATATCAAAGTTAATGGTTGGCGCATAATGGGGTAGGATTTCGGCAACGGCGTCGCGTAATATCCAAAAATCTTCTGCATCGGCATGGGATTGTGCGACGGCGGCATCCAGCGCCCAGCCTTCATTAAAAGCATGCTCTAGCACCGCCTCGAAGGGAGCAGCGGTTGTTTCAGGATTGGCGGATTGCAGATCCATTAATACATAGAGGGGATAATCGGCGGTAATGGGTGCGCGGCTGCCCCCTACAGTGGTGGCGATGCGGTAATAATCCTGCCACATGACCTCAAAGGCGCTCACCAGCCCCGATAGCTCTTGTTGTGCGTAGCGTAAAAGGCGCGTTACGGCGCTGAAATCGGGTAAAGCGATCAAGGCCGTATTGGCGCCATTGACTTTAGGGTGCAAGCGCAGGACGACTTGTGTCACGATGCCTAGGGTGCCTTCAGAACCAATAAATAAATGTTTCAGATCAAAGGCCGCATTGTTTTTTGCCATTTTATTAAGCATAGACAAAACCGTGCCATCGGCCTGAACCACCTCTAGTCCCAGCACCAAATCGCGAGTCATACCATAGCGGATGACGCGGTTACCACCTGCGTTAGTAGAAACATTCCCACCAATTTGGCAGGAGCCGCGCGCTCCAAGATCCAACGCAAACAAAAAGCCCGCTTTTTCGGCTTCGTTTTGAATGACCTCTAATGGCGTACCTGCCCAGACAGTCATGGTAGCGGATTCGGCGTCCAGCTCAATGACCCCTTTGAGTCGCTCTAAAGAAAGCGCGATGGCTGCGCCGCGTACTGTTGCTCCCCCAGCTAAACCTGTTAGTCCTCCTTGGGGGACAACAGCGCAACGCTGTTGGTGGCAAAGCGCGAGAATACGGCTGACATCTTCGGTGGTTTTAGGGCGAACGACAGCCAAAGGAGCGTTGCCCTGTTCGCCACTCCAATCCGTGAAATAGGTTTGGCTTTGACTGGGATCCGTGATCACATGATCTGGACCCACGATAGCGGTTAAGGCTTGTAAAAAAGCAGGGTCGGGTTGGTGCATGGTTTGTCTCTAAAAACAATTAACAATGGGTTAAATCATAATCCACAATGAGCGGTGCGTGATCACTATAGCGCTCGTCTTTGTATATCCATGCTTTTTTGGCGGCCGCGGCAGCGCCAGAGGTGGCCACATGGTAATCAATACGCCAACCGGTGTTATTGGCCCATGCTTGTCCGCGATTGCTCCACCAGGTGTAGCTTTCTCCGGTGTGATCGGGGTAAAGGTGGCGGTAAACATCCACCCAGCCCATTTCATTAAACACCTTGGTTAACCAAGCTCGCTCTTCGGGTAAAAAACCGGAGTTTTTTTGGTTACCACGCCAGTTTTTTAAGTCGATTTCATGGTGAGCAATATTCCAATCACCACAAATAATATATTCCCGACCGGTAGCTTGATGGTCAGCCATAAAGCCTTGCATAAGCGCTTCAAATCGATCTAAAAAGCGATATTTGGCCGCTTGGCGTTCGTCACCACTGGTGCCTGAAGGCAAATAAGCACTGATGACACTCAGTTTGTCGAAATCAGCACGGATCACACGTCCTTCGGGGTCGAATTCATTGCACCCCATGCCAATATGAACGGCTTGGGGCTCGTCTTTTAGGTATAAACCCACGCCACTGTAGCCGGGTTTTTCAGCTAGATTAAAGTAGCCGGTATAGCCGTCGGGATGGCGCATGGGATCTTTTAGGTCTTTGTCTTGAATGCGAACTTCTTGTAAGCAAACCATATCGGGTTGGTGAGCTTGAAGCCAATCAGCAAAGCCTTTTCTATAGGCGGCACGAATGCCGTTCATATTTAAACTACAAATGCGTAACACGGAAACTCTCTAAAAAAGACGGATGAATCATCCTAACCGAAACGATAACTGCCGTTCATAATACCGGTTGTACTGGTGCTATTCAAAATTCGTGTGACGGGGTCTTGCTCTGTGGCGGCTCCGGCAACCACAAATAAAGGCACTAGATGGTCTTCGCGCGCATGAGCCACACGCGCACCAGGGGCTTGGTCCCAATGTAAGAGGGCTTGCTCGCGTGCAGGAGCTGGGGTGTGTAAAAGTGTTTGATCTAACCATGCATCAAAGGCTTGCGAGGCGGGCGCGGCCTCGGGCCCCATCAAACGTAAATTATGGTAGCTGGCACCACTGCCGAGAATCAATACGTCTTCGTCGCGTAAAGTGCGTAAGGCCGCACCCATGCGTAAATGGAAAGCGGGATCATAGTGCGCATCAATAGAAAGCTGCACCATAGGGATAGAGGCGTCGGGGTACATCACATAAGCAGGTACAAATGCTCCGTGATCAAAACCGCGTTCAGCGTCTTGTTGCGCATCGAATCCGGCTTGCTCCAAAAGCTGCTGGACTTGCTGAGCTAATGCTGGCTGACCAGAAGCGGGGTAAACGACCTCGTAAGTATGGGCAGGAAAATTATAATAGTCATAGACCATTGGGGGGTTAGGGTGGCTTTGTACTCGTAGAGGACCTTCGGTTTCCCAATGTGCAGATACCATCAAAATCGCTTTGGGTGGGCGTGGTAGGCTTGCCGGAAGCGCCGTTAGGCTTCGCTGTAAATCCGCATAGCGCACCAGACCTTGTTCCATCCAAGGCCATGGGCCACCGCCATGGGATAGGTAAAAAACGGGCATGCTCATAAGAACTCTCCTTTTTAGGTAATGTCGATGGGCTGATTTTAGCCATACATCTTTGAGGCTTTCATGGAATAATAGTGGGGTTTATGGATGCACTTTATTTGGAAGCACATCATGCTCTCTCAACGTAATGAATTTGTGCGCTTCGCTCTGGAACAGGGCGTATTGCGTTTTGGTGAATTTAAAGTTAAATCAGGTCGTCTAAGCCCCTATTTTTTTAATGCAGGGTTGTTCAATAGTGGTGCTGCCGTGGGGCGTTTGGCACAGTTTTATGCACAAGCGCTTGTTAGCTCGGGGGTGCCTTTTGATATGTTGTTTGGTCCAGCATACAAAGGCATTCCGTTAGCGGCGACAACAGCCGTGGCCTTGGCACAGCATCCTGATCTTGCTGGCCGCGATATACCGTTTGCTTTTAATCGTAAAGAAGCCAAAGCCCATGGCGAAGGGGGCACGCTGGTGGGCGCTCCACTACAGGGCAAGGTCATCATTATCGATGATGTGATTACCGCAGGTACTTCTGTGCGCGAATCCGTGGATATTATCCGGGCGGCGGGTGCGGAGCCGGCGGGTGTATTGATTGCTCTTGATCGCATGGAGCGCGCGGGCACGGATCAACAGCTTTCTTCACACTCAGCCGTACAAGAAGTAAGCCAAAAATATGGGATACCTGTTATTAGTATCGCATCATTGGCTGATATTATGTTCTACCTGGAGAACAATTCAGAATTAGCTGCACATCAACAATCCGTCGCTGCTTATCGTCAAAAATATGGGGTGTAAGCAAGTTAAGTGGTTGGCTTATAGTTGGGCTTTATAATTCTTGACCCGAATAAGGACAATAAAATGGACTTTGAAGGGTTTATGAAAGGTTACCAGCAGTTTTTTGGTACCAAAGATCAGCCTAATTTACCCGCTCGCTCTGCGATGCAAGTTGCCGGTTTAGTGATGCCCGAATGGCTCATTGAAATCGAAGTGGTCGCGGCGTCTAAATAGTGTTTACTATAAAAAACCCCAGCTTGTTATAAGCTGGGGTTTTTTTATGGGTATGTGCCAGAGTGTTAACCCAGTTTGGCTTTTAGAATATCAGAAACCTGTTTGGGGTTGGCTTTACCTTTAGCGGCTTTCATGACTTGACCGATTAATGAGTTAAAGGCTTTGTCACGACCCGCGCGGTATTGCTCCACAATGTCGGGATTAGCGGCTAAAACCTCATCGACCATGGCTTCGATCGCACCAGTATCGCTGATTTGTTTTAAGCCACGTTTTTCAATAATGGCGTCAGCATCGGCGTTTTCTTCGCCTTCCCACATGGCAGCAAAAACATCACGAGCGATTTTGTTAGAGATTGTGTTATCCGCAATACGTGTGATGAGTTTAGCCAACTGTTGGGGGGTGATTTTACTTTGGGATATTTCCAGTTCTTCGCGGTTTAATACCGCTGTTAGATCAGTAATAATCCAGTTGGCTGCCAGTTTAGCGTGATCCTGCCCTAAGGCCGCATAGGTTTGCTCAAAGTAGTCCGCCACATCGCGTGATACGGTCAGCTGGTTGGCATCATAAGCGCTTAAACCCAGTTCGGATTCGAAACGGGCTCGCTTTTGTGCGGGCAGCTCAGGCATATCGGCTTTCACGCGCTCGATCCACTCGGGGCTAATAAATAGTGGCGCTAAGTCAGGATCGGAAAAATAACGGTAATCGTTCGCATCTTCTTTGGTGCGCATGCTACGCGTTTCATCGCGGTCGGCATCATAAAGACGTGTTTCCTGGATCACCGTGCCCCCATCTTCGATAAGTTCGATTTGGCGGCGAGCTTCGTAGTTAATGGCACGCTCTAAAAATCGGAATGAGTTGATGTTTTTTAGTTCACAACGCGTACCGAATTCCTTTTGACCTTTAGGGCGCACGGAAACGTTCGCGTCACAGCGAAATGAGCCCTCTTGCATGTTGCCATCACAAATCCCCAACCAGACAACAAGCGCATGCAGCGCACGGGCATAGGCTACGGCTTCGGCGGCAGAGCGCATTTCGGGCTCAGAGACAATCTCTAATAACGGTGTGCCAGCGCGGTTCAGGTCAATTCCGGTAGAGGATTCACCATGTAAACCGGTAAAGTTTTCGTGTAGGGATTTGCCGGCGTCCTCTTCGAGGTGAGCACGGGTCAGATTGACGCAGTGCGGCTCGTCACCCACAAAAAAATGGATTTTACCACCGACGACTACCGGTAGATCAAACTGACTGGTTTGATAGTTTTTAGGTAGGTCGGGGTAAAAATAGTTTTTGCGTGCGAACACAGAGCGCGGGGTAATGGTTGCGTCGACGGCTAAACCAAAGCGAATGGCTTTTTCTGCGGCGGCCTCGTTAAATACGGGCAGCGTGCCTGGTAGCGCCATGTCGATGGCTGAGGCTTGTGTGTTCGGCGCAGCACCAAACGCTGTGCTGCTGTTAGAAAAAATTTTCGATTTTGTTGATAGCTGGGCGTGCGTTTCTAGCCCAATCACAATTTCCCATTCCATTATTTTGTTCCTGCAATGCGTTGGTGCCAGTCGCTGTGTTGTTGGAAACGGTCGGCAATGGCAAGGAGCTGACCTTCGCTAAAGTAGTTTCCTATTAGCTGTAAACCAATGGGCAGCTGGTTTTGGCTAAAACCACATGGAATAGACATAGCGGGTAAGCCAGCAAGGTTTACACATAGGGTGTAAACATCATTGCGCCAATCCGCCGTTGGGTCGGATTCTTGATGATCTAAGCGAGGAGCCGGCCGTGGTGCAACGGGCCCCATGATCACATCACATTGCTCAAAAGCGCTGAGAAAGCTTTGGGCAATTAAGCGACGCACGCGCTGTGCTTGTAAGTAATAGGCATCGTAATAGCCCTCGCAAAGTACATAGGTACCTGTCAAAATACGACGAATGACTTCGGGACCAAAACCTTCGGCACGGCTATTGCTGATCATACTCTGAAGGTCGGTGTATTCAGCAGCGCGGTGACCAAAGCGAACCCCATCGAAACGCGATAAGTTACTAGAGGCCTCGGCGGGTGTGATCACATAATAAGCGGGGATGGCTTTTTGTGTGAGCGGCAATGAAATAGCAACGCGTGTGGCACCCAAGGATTCATAAAGCTGTAAAGCGGCCTCAATAGCAGCGGCACTGTCGGTATCGATATTGCCATTGAAAAATTCGTCCGGTACCCCAATGCGTAGGCCTTTGAGGGGTTGTTCTCCTTGTTGCTCATAGTGGGTTTGATGTTGGGTAAACTGCTCGCGCACACGAGCGCCCGTGTTAGGCTGCCCCGAGCAGTCCGATAAACTGGTGGGGTCATTGGCATCAAAACCTACCATGGCTTCGAGTAACGCCAAAGCATCACGTGCGCTACGGGCTAGTGGACCGGCCTGATCCATGCTGGAGGCGTAAGCAATCATGCCAAAACGAGAAATGGTGCCGTAGGTGGGTTTAATCCCAGTGATGCCGCAGTGAGCGGCTGGTTGGCGAATCGAGCCGCCTGTATCTGACCCTGTGGCAGCCATGACTAAGCCAGCGGCAACGGCTGCCGCAGAGCCACCTGAGGAGCCACCAGGGGTGCGAGTTGGATCCCAGGGGTTTTTAATTGCTCCAAAATAAGAGGTGGTGCTATCGGAACCCATCGCAAACTCATCACAGTTGAGCTTACCTAAAGAGATGGTTCCTGCCTGTTGTAAGCGTGAAACCACAGTAGCATCAAAAGGGCTAAGGTAGTTTTCTAGCATTTTGCTGCCTGCGGTGGTGCGCCAGCCCTGGGTGACAAAAACGTCTTTGTGCGCAATAGGGATACCCGTTAGCGCAGTGGCCTGACCAGATTGTAAAAGCGCATCTGCGGCATCGGCTTGTGCCAAGCTGAGATCAGGGTTGACGTCAATAAAGGCGTTCAGATCGCTTTGTTGTATATGGGTTAGGCGATCTTGGACAAGCTCGCGCGCGCTCATTTTGCCATCGCGTAGCGCCTGTCCCAATGCGGTGATATCGGGAAAATCGGAAAATAAAGACATAGTAATAAACGCTTATTCGATAACAGTAGGAACCAAAAACAACCCTTCGGTTTGTGCTGGAGCATTACGCATGAGCTGCTCACGCTGTTCGGGGGTGTTGGTGGGAGCAGGTTCGTCGGGGCGCATGCGCAGATTGACCTCTTGGATAACCGCTAAGGGTTGTACCAAGGGCTCTACGCCCGTGGTGTCCACGCTTTGTAGTTCTTGAATAAGCTCAATAATTTGAGTGAAATCCTGTTCGGCTTGGGCAGTTTGCTCAGGCGTCAGCGCAATATGTGCTAATTGTGCAATATGCGCGACATCTTGCTGTGTAATTGCCATAAATAGATCCCTGAGTCCGTATCAAAATTAAAAAATGAGTGCATTGTCCCCATTTTGGGGCTATTTTATTTAAAAATATAGCCTAGCAGATGTTTTAGGCTGTAATTCATCCTGAATAGACTTAAATTATAAGTTATCATTGACAGTTTCATTGTCAGGTTTTTGTGTGCTCACCTGTATAAAGGAGGATGATCGCCTTTATACTATGCTGATGCCGCGTCGAACTGACATCCGTTTATACCAATCCTTATCTACATTGCGCACCCATGTTCGGATTCCTACGCAGTTATTTCTCTAGCGATATGGCTATTGATCTTGGTACCGCCAACACCCTTATTTATGTGCGGGGTAAAGGCATTGTACTGGACGAGCCATCGGTTGTTGCCATTCGCCATGATGGCGGTCCTAACGGCAAAAAAATTATCCAAGCCGTTGGTCAAGAGGCCAAACAAATGCTGGGCCGTGTTCCCGGCAACATCGAAGCCATACGCCCCATGAAAGACGGGGTGATTGCGGATTTTACCGTAACCGAGCAGATGCTTAAGCAGTTTATTCGCATGGTGCATCCGCGTAGTATGTTTGCGCCGAGCCCACGTATTATTGTATGTGTGCCGTGTGGTTCGACCCAAGTGGAGCGTAGAGCGATACGTGAATCAGCACTGGGAGCGGGTGCTAGCCAAGTTTACCTTATCGAGGAACCCATGGCAGCAGCGATTGGTGCAGGCTTAGCAGTTTCAGATGCTAGCGGCTCAATGGTTGTAGATATTGGGGGGGGCACGACAGAGGTCGCTGTTATCTCTTTAGGTGGGATGGTTTATAAAGGCTCAGTACGGGTTGGTGGTGATAAATTCGACGAAGCCATTATCAACTATATTCGCCGTAATTACGGTATGCTTATTGGTGAACCTACTGCTGAGCGCATCAAAAAGGAAATCGGTTCGGCTTTTCCTGGGACTGAAATTCGTGAAATCGAGGTCAAGGGCCGTAATCTTTCTGAAGGGGTTCCCCGCAGTTTTACAGTGTCCTCTAATGAGATTCTTGAATCCTTAACTGATCCGTTAAATCAGATTGTTTCTGCTGTTAAAACGGCGCTTGAGCAAACCCCTCCAGAATTGGGGGCGGATATTACAGAAAAAGGGATTGTCCTAACAGGTGGTGGTGCATTAGTGCATGACTTTGATCGTTTGCTCCAAGAGGAAACTGGCTTGCCTGTAGTGGTGGCAGAAGATCCGTTAACATGTGTGGTGCGTGGTTGTGGTGAGGCATTAGAACACCTAGAAAAACTAGGTGCCGTATTCATTTACGATTAATCTTGCCGTCCAGTTCAGATAGCGCCAGCTTTGGCTCTCTTGGCTGGTGCTATTGATGGTTACACATGCAAGTACAGCGTTCTATTCGTTTATTTAAGCGTGGCACGGCGCCAGGGGTGCGCTTAGCCCTTTTTGCGTTGCTTTCAGTTGTGTTAATGGTAACGGATGCACGTTGGACGGTTTTAGAGCCGGCGCGCCAAGCCATGTCGATGGCGATTTACCCTTTTCAGCGCGTAGTGATGGCGCCGAGTGATTTGTTTCAGTATATCGATACGTGGATGAATGCCACAGCGTTGGTACATAGTGAAAAAGAAGCCTTGCAGCGTCAGCGTATTGAGCTGGCACAGCTTTCCACCCATGCAGCACAACTAGCAACTGAAAACGAACAGCTGCGACGTTTACTACAAGTCGCTGATACGGTAACACAGCCAGCGGTCGCCGTTGAGGTATTTTATGAGCCCCCCAATGCTTTTAATCGTCGTTTGGTGTTCAACAAAGGGGCGACACATGGTATTCGACCAGGTATGCCGGTAATTGACGAAGGTGGTGTTGTTGGGCAAGTCATACGTGTAACCCCCTACACGGCAGAGGCCGCATTAATCACCGACGACAAAGTTTCTATTCCCGTACAGGTGTTACGCAATGGTTTGCGTCTGGTGGCTTTTGGGGGGCACTCTGCAGCAAAAGTTGAAGCACGTTACCTTACGAATGAAGTGGACTTAAAGGTTGGGGATATTTTAATTACTAGTGGTATCGGGGGCCTATTCCCAGCTGGCTTGCCAGTGGCCGAGGTCGAGCGTATTGATTTTGATCCTGCAACAGGTTTTGCGGTAGCCGTAGCACAGCCATTGTCTCATCCTGAACGTTATCGTCACTTTTTGGTTTTATTGGTGGATGAACCCAAACTGCAGCTAGATGCTGAGCAGTACCATGAATAATACTTCCCATTCTCAATCCCAAAAATCTGCTGCTCCTCAAAAAAGCTCACTGAGCTCATTACAACCCATTGACAGTTCGCCTTTTAAGCCTGCCTCCAGTTTCTGGATGGTATGGGGGTCGGTTTTTCTGATGTGGTTGTTAGCCTTGTTGCCTTGGAGGCTATGGCTAATGGCTCCTGACTTGTTATTGATGGTGTTGTGCTTTTGGCATTTGCACGAGCCACGTCGAGTCAACATGTTATCTGGCTTTGTGCTAGGACTGCTTTTGGATGTACACGGGGGAGCATTACTAGGTGAGCATGCTTTAAGCTATGTATTAGCTATTTATGGGGTAGGGCTATTACGTCGACGATTACTCTTGTTTGGGCCATGGGTACAGTTAATCCACTTGTTACCGATTTGGCTGCTGGCGTTTATTCCTTCACGCTTTGCCCATGCTTGGTTAGCAGGTGAATGGGCGGGATGGGATTGGTTATGGTCAGCTGTTTTTATGGCTGCCTTATGGCCTATTGCCGATTTATTGTTGTTATTGCCTCATCGTCTGATGGATGAGGATACTGAAAGCTCCGCCTAGCAAAATTGTATGTTTGAGTTCAAAAAAACGTCTCAGCTCTTACGTCGACGCACTGTGATCCGTACCAGTGTGGCTGGGTTAGTTGTGATTTTGATGCTCGGCATTTTGGTTTCTCGTTTATGGTATTTGCAGGTAGTGCGTTACGAGGGTTTAGCAGCGCGAGCAGATCAGAATCGTATTGCAGTTGTCCCTATCCCACCACGGCGAGGCGAGGTCGTTGACCGTAATGGTGTTGTACTTGCGCGTAACTATCGTGATTACACGTTGATGGTCACTCCGGCTCGAGTAGAGGGTGGGATAGAGTCCATGCTCGATGAGCTAAGCACATTGGTTTATATATCTGCCCGTGACCGTCGTCGATTTTTACAGAGGTTAGGCAAAACCAGTCGTTATGCGCAGGTAGTACTGCGTAATAATCTAAATGAAATAGAAGCGTCGTGGTTTGCCGCTCATTCTTTTAAATTTCCTGGGGTAGAGTTACAGGCGCGTTGGGTACGGGAATATCCCCAAGGTGAGTCTGCGGCGCATGTGATTGGTTATGTAGGTCGTATATCTCAAGCCGACGAGCAACAACTCGAAGAAGAAGGGCGTTTGGGGAATTACCGAGGCACATCAATTATCGGTAAAAAGGGGATAGAGAAAACGTGGGAAGATGTTCTACATGGGCAAACGGGGTTAGAAGAGGTTGAGGTGACCGCATCGGGGCGCCCTGTACGCGTATTAAATCGGGTGGATCCGATTCCTGGGGCTGATTTACAGCTTTCTATTGATATCGGTTTGCAAAAGCATGCTGAGTCACTTTTTGAGGGACGACGCGGTGCTCTTGTTGCCATTGAACCTGCTACAGGAGAGGTGTTGGCTTTTGTATCCGCTCCTTCATTTGACCCAAACCTATTTGTTGATGGTATTGATGTAGATAATTGGCGCAAGCTTAACGAGTCTCCCGATCACCCCCTGATTAACCGTCCTTTGTTTGGGACGTATCCGATTGGTTCAACGTATAAGCCGTTTGTGGCGCTAGCCGCTCTAGAAATGGGTAAGCGTAAAGCGCATGAGCGTATTCCGGATCCAGGCTATTTTGAGTTTGGTGGTCAGCGTTTTAGAAATGCTGGAGGGGCTGCTTATGGGTGGACCGATATGCATCGAGCTTTAGTGGTGTCCTCTGATACGTATTTTTATTCTTTAGGACCTGAGATTGGTGTGGATGCGCTCCATGACTTTAGTAAACAGTTTGGCTTTGGTCAGATTACAGGAATTGATTTAGAGGGGGAACGCCGTGGTGTTTTGCCATCGCGCGAATGGAAGCGTAAAGCGTATAAAAATCCATCGCAGCAACGTTGGTATGCGGGGGAAACGGTGTCTGTTGCGGTGGGGCAGGGCTATAACTCGTTTACGCTTTTACAGTTAGCTCAAGCTACTTCGGTATTAGCCAATGATGGCGTTTATATGAAGCCACATCTTGTACAGCATATTGTAGATCCGGCAACAGGAGCAAAAACGGCAACAGTGACAGAGCCGTCGCATGTGATTCCGTTAAAGCAGGAGAATATTGATGTGGTAAAGCGGGCTCTTGTGGATGTGACGCGTACGGGAACAGCGCGTCGTGCCTTTGCGAATGCGCCCTATCAAGCAGCTGGCAAAACGGGGACAGCACAAGTGTTTAGTTTGCGTGGTGCTAAGTACAACGCCAGTACGATTGATGAGCGTTTACGTGATCATGCTTTATTTATGGCCTATGCTCCTGCAGATAACCCTAAAATTGCAGTGGGACTGATTGTGGAAAATGCGGGTTGGGGGGCGACAGTGGCAGCGCCGGTAGCTCGCTCTGTTTTTGATTATTGGCTTATCGAGCGAGGAAATCTACTGCAATGAAACGGTTATGGCTAGGTATAGCGCACGCATTTCGCTCGTTAGATTTGCCCCTGTTTGTACTGCTTATGCTAATGGCCGTGTTGGGGCTAACCGTCATGCATTCTGCTGTAGGTGGAACTGATTGGCGCTTTGCAGAGCAAACCAAACATTTTATGGTGGCTTTTTGTGTTATGTGGGCGGTTGCCATGATACCGCCGCCGTGGGTCATGCGCGCTGCACCCTATGTCTATGCGGTCGCAGTGGCTTTGCTACTAGGGGTGGAGTTTTTTGGGGAAACCAGTAAAGGAGCTACTCGTTGGTTAAATTTAGGCTTCACGCGTATTCAGCCTTCAGAAATGCTGAAAATCACCGTGCCGATTATGCTGGCTTGGTATTTTCATAAGCGTCAAAATACAGAGCTACGATTGGTGGATTTTATGGTAGCCATCGTGCTGTTAGCAGTGCCTTTTGTACTTATCGTACGTCAGCCTGATTTAGGTACGGCTTTATTAGTATTGGCTGCTGGTTTTTTTGTGATTTATTTTGCGGGCTTATCCTTTAAGCTTCTTATCCCAGCGGCTATTTTACTCGTGTTAGGGCTTGGTGTGATTTTGTACTTTGAGGATACGTTGTGTGAACCAGGTTTTGACTGGGTGGTTTTGCGAGAATATCAAAAGCATCGTGTTTGCACCTTGCTTAACCCAGGTATGGATCCTTTAGGAAAAGGTTTTCATACGATTCAGTCAATGATTGCCGTAGGCTCGGGTGGGGTTTATGGTAAAGGGTATATGCTTGGCACCCAAGCCAGACTGGATTTTATCCCTGAGCGCACCACAGATTTTATTTTTGCTGTATTTGCCGAGGAGTTTGGTCTTTATGGTGGCGTAATGCTTTTGGCCTTATACGCATTAATTATTGTTCGGGGTTTGGCGATCACTGCTAATGCTTCTGATCAATATAGCCGATTGGTAGCAGGGGCTTTATCGATGATGTTGTTTACCTATGTATTTGTCAATGTCGGGATGGTAACAGGGGTTTTGCCTGTGGTGGGTGTACCGTTACCGTTTATGAGTTATGGGGGAACGGCATTGCTAACCCTAGGGGTAGCGTGTGGCATGCTGATGAGCATTAGTCGTTATCAGCCAGTGGCGGACTCCACTCATCGCCGACTTTAATTTGTAGTAGCACATATTGCTTGTATGAGCTTTTTAATGGGGGCAGGAAAAGCGGCGTGGGGGGCCTGAGTTAAAGATAGCCATTGTTGATGAGGTGCAGGCTCATGGACAGCTACTTGGCGTACCCACCAAGGGGTAATATGCAGTTTAAAATGACTAAAAACATGGGTGAGTGTCGCCATTTTTTGTTTGGTTGACAGTGATACGCCATGATTAAGCAAAAACTGTTGTAGTTGCTCTTGATTTTCAA
>JAAYRP010000307.1 GCA_012518715.1 Alcaligenaceae bacterium
GAAGGTTGTCTTTCAGACCCATCCCCTCCGCCACTTGCCCCCGCGAAAGCGTTCTCCCGATCCGGCTGCGGCCGGATTTTTCCGTTGTTTTCGAGGGTTATGCGGGCGGGGCTGAGCACCGGCGCTGCCGCCAAGAGCCCCGGAAGCGGTCTCTCAGGGCCGATATTCTCCGGACCTGTTGACTGCGCAGTTTTGGTGAATAGCTTGCAAGTTTCAGAAACTGTGGGGCTTTTTCGAGTCAATGGCTGAGCACTTCGATGCCAGGGACGTTGGGCAGACGGGACCGGGATCGAACACGCAAAAGCCGATATCCCGCGTTCTGGGATGCATGCCAACAGAGCGACGCTCTGACTGCGGCACAAATGTTATGTGCTCCAATCCTCATGCGCCAGGGGCTCGGCGTTGAGCTCGTCACGAACGATCCGCCAATGCGGAAGCATCCGGTCCAGAAGGGCCACGAACTGCTCTGTGTGGTTGCGCTCAAAGAAGTGGGCCAGCTCATGGACGATCACGTATTCGAGACACTGCGGCGGCTTCTTGATCAGTTCGAGGTTCAACTAGACTCGACGTGCTTCGATATTGCAGGTGCCCCATTTGGTCTTCATCCGCTTGATGCCCCAGTTCGGCGTTGCGATACCGTATTCCGCCGCCCAGCGCTCCATTAGGGGTCTCGCTCGCGCACGAAGCTCTCGGCGGTACCAATCGAGGAACACCCGTTCTCGAATGGCCAGATCACTATCATCGCGGACATGGAGATCGATTGTCTTTCTGTTGCGAACCCGAACCTGCCCCGTCCTGGCCCCCTCGATCAGGTTCAGTCGATACCGTTGGCCCAGGAAGAAGTGGGTCTCCCCTGATACATAGCGTCGCTCGGACTGGCGCGGCTGCGCCGCGAACTTGGCCTGCTGGCGCTTGATCCAGGCAAGGCGGGTGACAACAGCGAGCCGTACAGCCTCGTCACCCATCTCTAGCGGCGCTGCAACGCGGACACGTCCATGAGGCGGGTAGACACCGAGGTGCAAGTTCTTGATCGGCTTGCGAACCACCTCTACCTCGAACCCTCCAACGGACAGCTGGGCGGCATCAGTACTCATCCTGGTTCCACACCAGTTCAAAGATTACGTCGAGCTGCCCAGGGTCAGCGACGTGCTTCTTGATCGCGTTCCGCACCTCCTTTTCCTTGAATTTGTTGCCCCGCCACGAGTCCTTTTTGGTGAGGCGAATTTCTTCGTCGATCGCCAAAGCGAGGGATTCGTCCCGTTCGAGATTGTCGAAAAGCGCGCGCTTCGCCTTCGAATTCAGCGCGGCTGGATACGAGGCGGCCGTTTCGGCGCTCTGGGCCTTTTTCGTGAGCTCGACTATCTGAGCGAGATACTCCTGATAACTCAGCACCTCGCGCTTGCGCTGCTCGATTAGGGCGTCCAGCAGTTCGGACATCTTCTCATAGTACTTCGGATTAATCGGCGTCTCGTCGATGATCAGCTTCCGGACGTTGTTCTCGATCGTCTCTGCCACTGCTTCTTTGCTCTGACGAATGCCCTGGGGCAAGGTGTTGACCGCATCCGCCCCCCTCTCAACGATAAGCTGGATCAGCGAAACATCGTCAAAGGCCGAGATCACTTCGCTTTCTTCGGCGCGGATATAGGTGTCGATCAGATGCCGCATCGCCGGCTCGTACATCTTCAGATCGATATAGTCACCGCTCGACAGCTTCACCTCATTCCGCACCTTTGGATTCTATCCGCGCTCGGGCTTCATGCACATCGACCTCGGACCTGCGCGGCAGTGGGGGGAACGCTTCCCGGTGCGGGCGACCGCTTTTGTAGAGGAAGCCCCGCCTGCGCGCGA